>JACDGA010000215.1 GCA_013815505.1 Acidimicrobiia bacterium | reverse complement strand
GTCGGGTCGAACGTCATGTCGTGATCGAGGAACTGGCCGAGGAAGGTGAAGCCGGCGGTCATCGCCGGATTGTCCGGGTTGTCGATGCTCTTGGCCGGATCGGTGATCAGCGCGATCGGATCGGAGAGATCGTCACCGGCGTCCATCGGACCGCCCGGCGCACCGAGCTCCGCGAGTGCATCACGAACGGTCGGCGTATCGGCCGCGAACGGTGGGAGCGTCGGGAATAGGCGCCCGAACCGACCTGTCTCGTAGAACGTGGATCGCGGGGTCATCTGTCCCGCGTCGGCATGTCCGTGGCTCATCCCAGCTCCTTGCTTCTCAGGGTC
Source organism: Acidimicrobiia bacterium (assembly GCA_013815505.1). Taxonomy (GTDB): domain Bacteria; phylum Actinomycetota; class Acidimicrobiia; order Acidimicrobiales; family Ilumatobacteraceae; genus JACDHN01. The sequence continues at coordinate 3,761 of JACDGA010000215.1, read as the reverse complement.
ACAGACGCCCGGCAGCGCAACGAGATACGGATCTTCCTGCAACGTTCCGCCGAGTGCCAGGCAGCACCGCATGGCGACCGCGAACGAAGTGGAGCACAACCGCAAGAACCAGACATGGCGCTCCTCTCTCGCCCCACCGCGCGACGCCCTCCTCAATGACGAACGAGCGCTTCCACGACCACAGCTGAAAGGATGCGTCCGTGGGGGACGCGATCCGGATCGAGGACGACGGCGCCGTACGTCATCTCGTGCTGTGCCGCCCGGACGAGTTCAACACCATCACCGAGGTTCTGCGCGCCGAGCTCGACGCCGCGCTTGCAGCGGCCGACGTTGACAGGTCGGTGAAGGTGGTGCTGATGCGCGCCGAGGGCCGGGCGTTCTGTGCCGGCTACGGGCTCGATTGGTCGACGATGTCACAGGCCGCCGCCGACGACGCCGGCGATCGAGTGTGGGACACGGTCGCCGACATTCAGATGATCGGTACGTTCGGCAACACCTTCGCCAAGTTGCACTCGATCTCGAAGCCGACAATCGCTGCCGTGCAGGGATGGTGCATCGCCGGCGGCACCGACATGATCTTCAACTCCGACATCATCGTCGCCGGCGAGTCGGCGCGCTTCGGCTACCCACCGGCGAGGGTGTGGGGTGTGCCTGAGGCGCCGTGGATGTGGGTCGCCCGGCTCGGCCTCGAACGGGCCAAGCGCTATCTCTTCACCGGCGACGAGCTCACCGCCGCCGACGCCGCCGCCGCAGGGATGATCCTCGAGTGCGTGCCCGACGACGAGTTGCAGACCCGTGTCCAGGCGCTGGCGCAGCGTGTTGCGCTGCTGCCGTTGAACCAGCTGCAGATGATGAAGTGGAGCCTGAACGACGTCGCCCGGCACCAGTATCAACCCGACACCAGCCGGCTGCTCGGCTTCATCTTCGACGGCGTCGCCCGCCACACCCAAGAAGGCCTTGACTTCGTCGCCAGGGCCCAGGAGGTCGGCTGGCGAGAGGCGGTGCGCGAGCGGGACAGGCCGTTCGGGGACTACGGCGAACGAGGATCGTGATGATCCGCCGTCCGAGTTCCCGACCTGTCGTGCTCAGGACCGGACTGATCCTGCTGGCCACGTTCAACACGCTCGTGGGGGTCTGGTTGCTGGTTGCGCCCGATTCGTTCTTCCGCAACTTTCCGGGCCTGGGCATGCACTGGGTCTCGGTGTTCCCGCCGTACAACGAGCACGCGCTGACCGACTTCGGCGGAGCGTTGCTCGGCGTCACCGCAGTCGTCTGGATCGCTGCGCTGGTGCTCGAACGTCGGCTCGTCCAGGTGGCGCTCGTGGCACAGCTGGTCCAGGCTGTGCCGCACTTCGTCTACCACCTTGCCCATCTCGACGCGCTGCCCACGGACGAGGCCATCGCAAGCCAGGTGACGCTGGCGATGCCGGTCGTCGTGCCGCTGGTGCTGTTGTGGCTCACCCGGCAGGAATGGGACGGGGAAACAGACCATCAGGCCGAGGCACGTCGCGCCGACAGCAATTCATCCTGAACGCTCAGCCGGGCGGGGCGAACGTGTGGTGCACGGCCTCGACGTTGTTGCCGTCCGGGTCGCGCACGAACGCACCGAAGTAGCCGTCGTGGTACTCGGGCCAGACTCGTGGCTCGTGCAGCACCTCGGCCCCGCCGGTGACGGCGGCGTCGAAGAACGCCTGCACCGCAGCCCGGTCGGGCGCCTGGAACGCAACGTGCGATTCTCGGAACCCCTCACCCGTCGTCTGGCGTCCCAGCCAGAACGACGGGAACTCCGTGCCGTAACCGAGGACGTCACCGAAGTCCATCACTCGCTGCCCGCCGAGCGGCGCCAGCACGGCGTCGTAGAACGCGGCGCTGACGTCGAGGTTGGCGCACTGGATCGCCACATGATCGATCATCTCGCCATCATCGCTCATCCCGGACCCGCGCGTGCCGCTGCGTTGTGGTGAGCCGGCGAATGCGTGCATGGCGTCAGGGACGTGGATGCTCGCCCGTCCTCACGGTCCGTTCAACGGGCCGCGACTCGCATCGGGGCGCCGCCCCTTGGGCGGTTGACGACCATCCCCACCGGTCGGGGTTTGTCACTCGTGACCGGTTGGACGTCGAGGCGCTGGGCCAGCCGGGCGATGATCAGCGTGAGTTCCATCTGCGCCAGGGCGAAACCGACGCAGTTCCGAGCGCCGCGCCCGAACGGCACCCAGGCGATGTCCGACAGGACCTGCTGCTCGGGGGCGAGATCGACGAACCGGTCGGGGTCGAACACGAGGGGATCGGTCCACGCCACCGGGTCGCGGCCCGCCAAGTGCGCCGACCACAGGATCAGGGTGCCCTTCGAGATCCGATAGCCGCCGAGCGTCAGATCGACGGCCGCCTCTCGAGGAGCGATCGCTCCGGCGGGGTGCAGCCTCGTGGTCTCGCGCATCACCCGGTTGGCGAGCTGGAGGTCGGCGAGGGTGCGGTCGTCGGCGGTGGACTGGGCCCTCGAGGCCGCGACCGGCCCGAGCACGCGGTCGGCCTCGCTCCGCAATCTGCTCCACAGCCCGTCCGTCAGCGACGTGCACCACACCATCCAGGCGAGCGTCGCCGACGTCGTGTCGAAGCCGGCGCCCAGGAGGGTCACGACCTGATCGCGGATCTCTGCATCGGTGAGGCTGCCGTCGACGGCGAGCGTCTCCAGGACGTCGAGGGGGTCACCCGACGGATCGGCCCGTCGGCGGGCGAGCTCGTCGTCGATGATGGCGTCCATCGCCCGGCGGTCGGCCCGCACGCCGGCCCGACGGGTGAACGGGAACGGGTGAGGGAGCTGCCTGACCGCTGCGGACTCGAGATAATCCTGCGGCCGCTGGAACAGAGCGCCGATCTCGTCGGTCCGGGCGGCCAGGCGCTCACCGAACAGCGACCGCACGACGATATCCAGCACGAGGTGACGGCCAACCGGGTAGAGGTCGACCTCCCTTGGTCCGTCGACGTGCCGCTCGGCGAGCGCATCGATGGCGGCGTCGGTGCGGTCGACGATCATCGGGATCCAACCGTTCAGCCGCCGCCGGCTGAACGCGCTGCGCACCGACGAACGCCGGCGGCTGTGGTCGGAGCCGTCGGAGACGATCATCGACCCTTTCCCGACCACGAAGCCGAGGACGTTGAACTTGTGTCCCCAACGGAACGCATCGTTGGGCATCGCGAACATTGCCCGCAACGCCGTCGGCTCACCCACGATGGCCAACCGCACGGGGCCGGCGCCGAGCCCGACGATCGGGCCGTACGCCGCACGCAGCTCGTCGAGCACGGGCTGGGGGTCCTCGAAGATCCGTCGTAGGTACCCGGGCTGCTTCGACAGCGGCGGGTGGGGCAGTCGTCGGCCATCGGCGAACGGCGAGGTCATGAGCGCTCCTTCCCGGACGCTCCAGATCATTGCCGCTCGCCACCTGGCTCCGACGCTCCGGGGGCGTCGTCTGTAGCCGGTCGACGATGCTGGCGGACTACATCGCGGTCGCCGTCGCCGTCCTCGTGCTCCACACGTCAAGAACCTGTCACCAGGAACGCCATCGCGATCGCCACATGCGGAAACCACAGGATGACGAAGCTCACGCCCATCGCGATCCAGAGCGGACGGCTTCCCGCCCGGCGGGCAACGGAACCAGCGGCCCCGAGGAGTATGGCGTAGGCGATCCAGTCGAACCCGACCGTGACCTGCCAGGTCCGCAGCGCGCGACCGAACGGATAGCGCTCATCCACGGCGTAGGGCC
>JACDGA010000214.1 GCA_013815505.1 Acidimicrobiia bacterium | reverse complement strand
AGGCCCAGGATGAGGCAGAAGCCGACGGCGAGTTTGCGGTTGGGAGCGATCGGCTGGGTTGGCTCGTCTGCTTCGTTGAGCACGGTGATCGTCGACGACGCCGCGACCTCGCCGTCGAGCCGCGTGGTGACGGAGCGGAACTGCTCGGCTGTGGCGTTCGCGATCCGCTGCGCCAGCTCGGGCGAGGTGTCGCTGACGCGGATCTGGATGACCACGGTGTCGGTGGGCACCGTGGCCGACACCTTGCCTGCGAGCTCGGACGTGGTCAGGTCGAGGTCGAGCTCCTCGATCACGGGCGCCAAGACGATCTCACTGTCGACGACGTACACGTACGACTTGACGCGGTCGAGCGTAAAGTCCGACGCCTCGACGAGTTCCTGTGGTGTCGATGCGTTGCTGTCGGCAACGAAGAGCTCGGCTCGGGCGGAGTAGACGGGCGTCGCCGCCAGGATGTATGCACCGGCGAGAACGAGTAGCAGCACCACACTGGCGACGACGAGCTTCCAGTGGTTGCGAACGATCTTGACGTAGTCCTGCAGTTCCACGATGTGGGCTCCGATTCGGGGGCAGCTGTGCTCCGGGTCACAAGTATGCCGATGCAATCGCCCCTACGTGCCGCACCACGTGTCGTCAGGGTTTCGACTGCGCGTCGAGCATGGCGGCAATGGAGTCGTCGAGGACGGCGGCGCAGCGCCGATAGCCGGCGAGCGGACCGCCGATCGGATCGAGGAGGTCGTCGCTGCGAGGATCGTCGCGGAGTGCGGTGCGGGCGGCGTTCACGGCCGCGACGAGCGCCGTCCCGTCGTCGACGGATTCGTCGATGCGGCGGGCGAGCCGTGCGAACTGGAGCATGGTGAACGTCGAACGCAGTAGGCGCGGGGCGAGGCGCACGGTCGCCGTGCGGTGGGCGCGAGTTGCGGTGAGGACCAGGTCCACGTCGGCGAGCGATGCGGCGTCGAGACGAGTTGCGCGGAACGCGTCGCCGTCGATGCCGCGTTCGGCCAGCGTTGCCAGCGCGTACGGCTGCATCGCATGACCGGGCTCCGCCATGGTGCCGCGCACTGGTTGGCCGTGCAGACGTAGAGGCACGCGAAGGGGAACGAGGGGCACGGCGGGTGTGACGCAACGCACGCTATCTGTCGGCAATTAGGGCTCGCGCTCGCCGCTCGTCGGTGCTATAGTTCTCGCAGGCGGATTGTCGGCTTGGCGGCGGGCACTGTCAGACAGTGAAAGACGACTGGCGTACGTGCCCTTTTCGGGCCCTCGTTCGCCTGCACTCCAATGGTCCTTGGCGGGGCTCGTGCATGGCGAGGCGGACGTCACATCGCTGGCGATGTGGCCAGCAGGAGGCAGATCATGACGAGCCAGGAGGCGGCCCGGCTTTTTTCCAACACAGACGCGTCCCGGCACGGTCGGCGGAGCGTGCCGGGGCGCCACGTCGGCGTTGACCCGAGCGACACGCTGCGCCGAACCTGGCCGGAGCCGGCCACGTTGCCAAGGCCCTCGTTGCCCGAGCGCCCGGCGGTGACACCCGTCCGCGAGGTGCTGGCGAACGAGCGACCACGAGTGGTGATGATCGCAGGCGACGCCATCGCGTTGGCTGCGTCGGCATTCATCGTGCAGCTCCTCGTGGGTGCGATCGGGCTTCGCGGACTGCTCGACGTGATCGCTACGACGGCGGTCGCCACGGCGATCGGCATGTGGGCGGTGCGGGCGCAGGGGCTCTGGACGTTGCGCATCAGCGCGATGCGCACGATCGAGATCGCCAAGCTGACGAGGGGCGCAGGCCTTCTCGCCGTCGTCCTGTTCTCGGCTGCGCGAGTCCTCGGCTTCGGTCATCGCAACACGACGATCGCACTGATCGCACTCAGCGCGTGGGCGGCGCTTGTGATGTGGCGATCGATCGTCCGCGTGTGGCTGACGTCCAGCCGCCGAGCGGGGCGCTTCGTGCGCAGGACGCTCATCATCGGCGCCAACCGCGAGGCCGAAGAGCTGTTCGAGGCAACCCACTCGGTGCCCGAGCACGGCATGCGCGTCGTCGGTGTCGTCGGTGTCGCCACGCCCCGCGCCGTGCGCGCGTTCGGCGAGCTGCTCGTCGCCGGGGGCGACGACATGTCGACAATGCTGACCCGCTTCGATCCAGACTGCGTCGTCGTCTGCAACCCGCTGCTCGACGCCACGGTGCTGAACGAGATCATCGAGTACCAGCACGAGCGCGACCGAGAGGTCATGCTCGATCCAGGCATCGGTCGCATCAACTTCCGCAGCGTGCAGTTCTCCCAGGTCGCCTACGAGCCGTTCCTGTACGTCGAGAAGACGAACCTCTCGCGGCCTCAGATGATGGTCAAGCGAGCGTTCGACGTCGCCGTGGCGGCCCTGATGCTGATCGTGCTCAGCGTGCCGATGCTCCTCATCGCCGCCGCCGTGAAGCTCACCGACGGTGGTCCCGTGCTGTTCAGCCAGACCCGCGTCGGGCGCACCGGCACGACCTTCCCGGTGCTCAAGTTCCGCACGATGGTGGTCGACGCAGAGGCACGTCTCGCTGAGCTGCAACGGCGCAACGAGCGAAACGGGCCGCTGTTCAAGATGGACGACGACCCGCGCGTCACGCGCGTCGGGCGCTTCCTTCGCGACTCGAGCCTCGACGAGCTGCCCCAGCTGTTCAACGTGCTGCGCGGCCAGATGAGCCTCGTCGGTCCCCGGCCGGCGCTGCCGTCCGAGGTGCTCGAGTTCACGTCGCAGCTTCGTCGGCGCGAGATCGTCACGCCCGGGATCACGGGTCTGTGGCAGGTCGAAGCGCGCGACAGCGCGTCGTTCGCGTCGTACGAACGGCTCGACCTCTACTACGTCGAGCACTGGTCGCTGTCGCTCGACCTCGTGATCCTCGTCGGCACGGCCGAGCAGGTGCTCGTGCGTCTCGTCACCAGTCGGGTGCGGTCTGCCCGCTCTCGTCGCGCGACGGCGGTTGCCCGCCGTCACGACGCCGGGGTCAGCGGTGTTGCCGGTGTCACGGATGTTGCCGGCCCGGCGCCGTTCCCCACGGATGCGCCGGCCTCCGAGCCGATCGCCCAGGGCGTGGCGATGGGCCGCACGGTGACCAAGTTGTGAGCGACCAGTTCGAGCTGGCACACTGACCACCTGATGCGCACGAATCGCACCACCAACCTTCTCGTACTCATCCGGTAGCGCACCGGCTCCTGCCGTGTGCGCTCGAACGACCTCCCAGCCGGGGGGTCGTTCCAGTTTTCGCCAGCGTTCCCACCGAACCACCACTCGACCGACCACCACTCGACCGACGACCATCCGACCGACGACCCTTCTGGAGCACCCGATGAAGATCACCGGAGCACAAGCACTGATCCGCTCCCTCGAGCACGAGGGAGTCGACGTGATGTTCGGCCTGCCAGGTGGTTGCATCCTGCCGGCGTACGACCCGCTGCTGGAGTCGACGATCCGTCACGTCCTCGTCCGCCACGAGCAGGGGGCGGGCCACATGGCAGAGGGGTACGCACACGTCACCGGTCGCCCAGGTGTGGCGATGGTGACGTCGGGACCGGCGGCGACGAACCTCGTGACGCCGCTGTGCGACGCCTACATGGACTCGATCCCGATGGTGGCCATCACCGGCCAGGTGTCGACGACGGCGATCGGGTCCGACGCGTTCCAAGAGTGCGACACCGTCGGCATCACCCGCTCGGTGACGAAGCACAACGAGCTCGTGATGTCAGCCGACGACCTGCCGATGCTGATCCGCCAGGCGTTCCACATCGCCTCGACCGGCCGTCCCGGGCCGACGCTCGTCGACGTGCCGAAGGACGTACTGCAGGCGCAGATGACGTGGCACTGGCCGAGCGACGACGAGGTGATCGCCTCGCTGCCCGGGTATCGCCCCAACACGAAGGGCCATCCGCGGATGATCAAGGAGGCAGCGAAGCTGATCCTTTCCGCCGAGCGACCGGTGCTGTACGTCGGTGGCGGCGTGCTCAAGGCGCGGGCCGCCGAGGCGCTGCGAGAGCTCGCCGAGACGACCGGCATCCATGTCGTGACGACGCTGATGGCTCGCGGTGCCTTCCCCGACGACCACCCGCTGTGCCTCGGCATGCCCGGCATGCACGGCAACGCCACCGCGGT
>JACDGA010000213.1 GCA_013815505.1 Acidimicrobiia bacterium | reverse complement strand
CGCGGCATCACGCCGGGCGAGTCCCAGTGAGCCCAGCAGCGCGAACAGGATCGCCGCGACGACCGTCGCCGCCTGAAGCCCGCGGAGGCGGTTCGCAGTGCGGCCCTGTCCCGCAAGGCGGCCGAGCGCGGCACCCGCCTCGCGCGCCAGCATCGCGGGATAGGGCGCAGACGGTGGCGGTGGTGGAGGCGCCGCGGTTGGCGGTGCCGGTGTGCTCTGCAAGTCGACCCTCCCTTCGCGCAGGGAGTGTAGAGCCGGCACCGTGACGAGGTCCCGCGACGAGGCTCCTAGAGTCGGTGTCGCACCTGAATCGACGGCAAGGGAGAACAACATGGAGCACGCTCGGGAGTTCTACATCGGCGGGAAGTGGGTCCCGCCGCACGGCGACGAGACGCTTGCAGTGATCAACCCGGCGACCGAGCAGGAGATCGACTCGATCGCGATGGGCGGCAGCGTCGACGTCGACGCCGCCGTTGCGGCGGCGAGGTCCGCGTTCGAGGACTACTCGTCCACGACCCGCGACGAGCGGCTCGCGCTGCTCGACCGCGTGATCGAGGTGTACGGCTCGCGCATGGGCGACATCGGCGAGGTCATCAGCCAGGAGATGGGTGCGCCGCTGAAGTTCGCGGTCAACGCCCAGTCGGCCGCCGGGATCGGCCATCTGATGACGGTCCGTCAGGTACTCGCCGACTTCGAGTTCGAACACGAGGTCGGCACGTCGCTCGTCGTGCGCGAACCCGTCGGGGTGTGTGCGCTGATCACGCCGTGGAACTGGCCGCTCAACCAGATCACCTGCAAGGTCGGCCCGGCGCTGGCCGCCGGCTGCACGATGGTGCTCAAGCCGTCCGAGGTCGCTCCACTGAGCGCGATCCTCTTCGCCGAGGTGCTCGACGAGGCCGGTGTCCCGCCCGGCGTGTTCAACCTCGTCCAAGGTGACGGTGCCACGGTCGGCGCGGCGCTGTCGGCGCACCCCGATGTCGACATGGTGTCGTTCACAGGATCGACGCGCGCCGGCATCGAGGTCGCCCGGGCAGCGGCGCCGACCGTGAAGCGCGTCGCGCAGGAACTCGGCGGCAAGTCGGCCAACATCATCCTCGACGACGCCGACCTCGCCACCACGGTCGCCCGTGACGTCGCGATCATGTGCTCGAACTCCGGCCAGTCGTGCAACGCGCCGAGCAGGATGCTGGTGCCCGCCGCCCGCATGGACGAGGCGGCGTCCGCCGCGGCAGCGGCTGCCGCCGACATCACCGTCGGCGATCCCAACGACGAGTCGAGCCGCATCGGACCGGTCGTCTCGCAGGTGCAGTACGACCGTATCCAGGGCCTCATCGAGACGGGCGTCGCCGAGGGCGCAAGGGTCGAGGCGGGCGGACCCGGCAAGCCCGAGGGCCTGGACACCGGCTACTACGTCAAGCCGACGGTGTTCTCGCACGTCACGAACGACATGACGATCGCCCGCGAGGAGATCTTCGGTCCCGTGCTCGTCATGATCGGCTACGAGGACGACGACGACGCCGTGCGCATCGCCAACGACACCGCGTACGGCCTGTCGGGGTACATCTCCGGCGATGCCGAGCGCGCTCGCACGATGGCGCGACGCATCCGCACGGGCAACGTCCACCTCAACGGCGCTCAGCCCGACTTCAACGCCCCGTTCGGCGGCTACAAGCAGTCCGGCAACGGGCGCGAGTGGGGTGCGCTCGGGATGGAGGAGTACCTCGAGACCAAGGCGATCGTCGGGTACACCGCCTGACGCCACGTCCTCTACGGTGGCGTCCATGCGCAGACTCCTCGTCGTGTCGGCACTCGCGCTCGCGATGACGGCGTTGGCCCCCGTGGCCGACGTCGCGGCGAGTCACGGTCATCGACAGGAGGTGCGGAGGTTCTCCACGTTCAACGCCAGTCTCAACCGAGCGACGGCCGGCGAACTGCGAGCCGACCTCGAGGCGGCGATCGACGGCGACGTCGACCCGCAGCTGGGAGCCGTGCTGGAGATCATCGACCGCAACGACCCCGACGTGTTGCTCGTCAACGAGTTCGACACCGGCACCGACGGCGACCGCCGCGCGGTGGCGATGTTCGCCCGGCTCGCCGGTTACCGCTACTTCTTCACCGCCCCGTCCAACACCGGCATCCCGTCGGGGTTCGATCTCAACAACAACGGTGTCATCGGCGGCGGCGACGACGCCTTCGGGTTCGGCGCCTTCCCCGGCCAGTTCGGGCTCGCGGTGTTCTCCAAGTACCCCATCGACACACGCAAGGTGCGCACCTTCCAGCGGTTCCGCTGGGCCGACATGCCGGGTGCGATGCTGCCGAAGAACCCGGACGGGTCGTCGTTCTACTCCGACGAAGAGCTCGAAGTGCTGCGGCTCTCGTCGAAGAGCCACTGGGACGTGCCGATCCGGGTCGGACGCGGACGGGTCGTGCACTTCCTCGTCAGCCACCCGACGCCACCCGTGTTCGACGGTCCCGAGGACCGCAACGGCAGGCGCAACTTCGACGAGATCCGGTTGTGGGCCGACTATGTCTCGCCCGGTCGCGCCTCGCGCTACATCTACGACGACGAGGGACGGCGCGGCGGCCTGCGCCGCAACGCCTCGTTCGTGATCGCCGGCGACCAGAACTCCGATCCCCTCGACGGCGACTCGGTGCCGGGCGCGATCCAGCAGCTGCTCGACCATCCACGGGTCAACACTCGGATCACGCCCGACAGCGAGGGTGCGGTCGAGGCGTCGCAGCGCCAGGGCGGGATCAACGCCTCGCACCTCAGTGATCCCCGGTTCGACACGGCGGACTTCTCCGACAGGGCGCCGGGCAACCTGCGTGCCGACTACGTGTTGCCGTCCAAGGATCTGCGGATCCGCCAGGCGGGCGTGTTCTGGCCACGACCGGGAGAACCCGGCTCGGAGCTGACCGGCGAGTTCCCGTTCCCGTCGTCGGATCACCGCCTCGTGTGGGTCGATGTCGCGACCCGCGGCCGTCGCTGCTGACCGCGGGCCGGACACGCACCGTGAGCGAGCTTCGCGAGCGAACCAGCGTCACGGTGCGCAGCTGCGCAGCAGCGGAGCGCTCATTGGTGCACCGCCCGTCGTCCCTGTCGTTCGTCCACACGGCCATGGTGCACCAATGAGCACGCGTGACGCCGCGACCGCGCGATCGACGTGGCGACGGATGGAATCGATCCACGCCGTCACGTACTTCTCGCCGGAGCCAGTCGGCGCACTGGCCGACGCCGGGTACAGGGGCTTCTGGATGGGGTACTTCGCCGGCCGGGCGGCACCGCTTGGCGCCGCCGGCCCCGAGGTCGTCGCTGCGCTGTTCTACAACTTCGCGCTGGCCCGCGTCGCCAAGGCGCTCCCCGATGCGTGGGGCTTCGCTGCGCCAGAGGTGGCGCTCGAACGGCGGCTCACCGGCTCAGTCGCCGCTCTCACGCGAGCGTTCGGCGCCCGTGGCGACATCGACCACGACCTCTCTGCCGACGTCGACGTCGCCTCGGAGCTCGCCGGTCGGGTGGCTCGCTCGGCATCGCCCGACGGACGGGCACTGTTCGCGGCCAACGCCGCGCTGGCGTGGCCCGACGATCCGCTCGCCGCGCTGTGGCACGCCGCAACGCTGCTGCGTGAGCAGCGCGGTGACGGGCACGTGGCGACGCTCGTGGCAAACGGGATCACGGGCCGTCAGGCCAACGTCCTCCAGGCTGCAGCCGGCAACACGTCCCGAGACGTGATGTTCGTCGCTCGCGACTACGACGACGGCGAGTGGGCCGCCATCGTGGCGGCGCTCGGTGAACGTGGCCTCGTGACGGGTGAGAACGAGCTGACCGACGAGGGAGCGGCGCTGCACGCCGAGATCGAGCGCCGTACCGACGAGTTGGCGCTGGCCGCCTTCGACTGCCTCGACGACGACGAGCTCGAGCGCCTCGGTGCCGCCCTGCGTCCGCTCGCCGCTGCCGTCGCCGCCACGGGGGACCTCCCAGCCATGACACCGATGGGACGCATCACCGACTGAGCGGTCGCCCACGAGGTACCGCCGTACTATTGAGGCGTTCCCCTGTTGATATGCGGCCCATTTCAGGAAATGTCGCAGAAACGTCATCTCATTTCAGGTGGTGAGCGTTGGCAACACAACTTCACGTCGT
>JACDGA010000212.1 GCA_013815505.1 Acidimicrobiia bacterium | reverse complement strand
CGACCTCCACGCCAGCTTCGGCGGCGTCGTCCCCGAGGTGGCGAGCCGCGCCCATCTCGAGCTGCTCGGTCCGGTCATCGCCAGGGCCGTCGTCGAGGCCGGGGTCGACGAGCGGCGAATCGACGCCGTCGCCGCGACCATCGGTCCCGGGCTGATCGGTGCCCTCCTCGTCGGCGTCTCGACCGCAAAGGCGTTGGCCCTGGCGTGGGACGTGCCGTTCATCGGCGTCAACCACCTCGAGGCGCACCTGTACGCCGCCTTCCTCGACGACCCGACGATGGAGTTCCCCGTCGTGGTGCTGCTCGTTTCGGGTGGTCACACGCTGCTCGTCGAGATGCGTGACCACGGCGACTACACGGTGCTCGGCGGCACGATCGACGATGCCGCCGGTGAGGCGTTCGACAAGGTCGCACGGTTCCTCGGGCTCGACTACCCGGGCGGTCCGGCCATCGACCGCCTGGCAAGGCGCGGCGACCCGACGGCCATCGATTTCCCGAGGGCGATGCGAAACGACACGCTCGACTTCTCGTTCAGCGGGCTCAAGACATCGGTCATGAACCACGTCCGCAAGCACCCCGACGCCGACACGGCGGATGTGGTGGCGTCGTTCCAGGCTGCGGTCGTCGACGTGCTCGTCGAGAAGGCTCGCCGGGCAGCCGCTCAGGTCGGCGCGACGGGGCTCGTGCTCGGCGGAGGCGTCGCTGCCAACTCCGTGTTGCGCGAGCAGTTGCTCGATGTCTGTGTGGCCGACGGCATCAGAGGATTCCTCCCGACGCGCGAGATGTGCACCGACAACGCGGCGATGATCGCCGCCGCGGGCTGGCACCGCTGGCGCATCGACGGCCCGACACCGCTCGACGCGGGCGCCGTGCCGAACCTCCGGCTCGCCGACTGAACGCGCCAACTCGACTCGCCCACTAGGTTCGCCCGCCGTGGTCGACATCGATGACATGGCGGGCGACGACTTCGAGCAGGCGTACGAGGCGCGACGCCGTTCATTCGGGAGTGCCGGTGTCACGTTCGAGTCCTGGTGCACGATCTACGAGCAGTCCGTGAGCGATCGTCTCGCGCTCGTCGCCCGCGATGGTTCCACGGTGGTCGCATCGGCGAGGATCCTCCCGTTGCGTCAGTGGTGGCACGGGCGAGCCGTGCCGATGGGTGGCGTCGGCGGCGTGGTCGTGGCCCCCGAAGCCCGCGGGCGCGGCGTCGCCAGGGCTCTGATGACGGCGGTCCTGCAGCGGATCGGCGAGCGGGGCGATCCGATCTCGATGCTCTACCCGGCGACCGTGCCGCTCTACCGATCGGTTGGATGGGAGCTCGCCGGTCGTCGGCGCACGATCGAGATGGCGTCGTCGGTCGCGAGGACGCTGGCCGACGGCGACGGCGGGGCGGCGGGCTCGGTGCGGCGTTGCGAGCGGGGGGACGCCGAGGCGGTCATCGCCACGCTGGGTGGGTTCCACGCCGCAGCTCGCCACGGTGGACCGATCGAGTGGGATGTGCCCCAGTGGGAACGAACGATCTCCGACGTCGACACGTTCACGTACCTCACCGACGACGGCGGCTTCGTCGCCTACGAGTTCGAGGACCACGGCCACGACTCGGTGCTCGACGTCAGCCACCTCGTGGCGTCGTCGCCGGCCACCACGAGAGCGCTGTGGTCGATGGTGGGATCCGGTTCGTCGACGGCGCCGACGCTGCGCGCCACGGTCGCGCCTGACGATCCGCTGCCGTGGCTCGGACGCGAGCAGTACGTCCGCGTGCACAGGGAGCTGTGGTGGATGTTGCGCATCGTCGACCACGCAACCGCGATCGCAGCGAGGGGCTTCCCCGCCTCCGTCACGGCCGTGATCCCCGTCCACGTCACCGATACCATGCTGCCCGACAACGGTGGTGACCGCGTGATCCGTGTCGGCGAGGGCGGCGGCACGCTCGAACGAGTCGATGACACCGGCCGTCGGGCTGGCCGTGCGACGGCGATGCGGTTGCGGCTCGACGCCAACGGCATCGCCGCCCTCTACGCCGGCGTGCCGTCGTGGACACGGCGGTCGGCCGGTCTCGTGCACGACGGATCCCCCGAGCTCGACGACGCCTGCGACGCAGCGTTCGCCACCACGGCGTTCTCGCTCGATTACTTCTGAGCCCGGATACTGTTCCGGCGTGACCGCGATCCACGGCTTTACCGACACGTTCGTCACGCCGTTGATCAGACGCTGGCGGTTGATTCTCGCAGTCGGCGTGCTGCTCGTCGTGCTCGGTGTCCTGCTGCTGGCCAACCTCGTCGACGCCGCGTTCACGCTCGCCGTGCTCGTCGGCATCTCGCTGCTCGTGGAGGGCTTCGACGAGCTGATGCAAGCAGAGCGCCACGAGGTGCGGTGGCCGAGCTACGTCCTCGGTCTCGTGTGGATCGTGACCGGCGTCATCGCCATCGCATGGCCAGGAATCACACTGTGGTCGCTCGCACTCGTCACGGGCATCTCGTTCGTCGTCGGCGGCATCGCGCTCGTCGTGTTCGCCGGGCGCTTCCGGCGTCGCCTGCCGCGCTGGAACTGGTGGGTCGTCGCCGGCCTGCTGAGCGTCGTCGCCGGGATCTTCTGCCTCGCGTGGCCCGGTGTCACAATTTTCGCGCTGGCGATCCTGCTCGGCCTGCGCGTGTTGATGCGTGGCATCACCACCACGATGTTCGCGCTCGGCCTGCGCCAGCTCGAGCAGATGTCGTCGCCGAACATCCCCACCTGATGCCCACCGGGTTGCTCGCCCAGCCGTGCCGGGTGTGCGTGCCGTTACCGTTGCGCCGATGACGACGTTGCGGATCGGCTCGTTCACGCCGTCCGCGCCGGTCGTTCTGGCGCCGATGGCAGGTGTGACCGACGCGCCGTTCCGCGCCATGTGCCGGCGGTTCGCGCCAGGACTCGTGTACGTCAACGAGATGGTGATGGCGGCGGCGATCCTGCACGGCAACACAAAGACGACGCAGATGATGACGTTCACGCCCGACGAGCGGCCGCGTTCGCTGCAGCTGTACGGCAACGACCCCGACGTCGTCGGTCGCGCCGTGCACCTCCTCGGGGAGCGGGATCTCGCCGACCACGTCGACCTCAACTTCGGCTGCCCTGCGGCCAAGGTGACGCGGCGCGGTGGTGGCGCGGCCGTCCCGGCGCACCCGAACCTGCTGCGTGCCGTCGTGCGTGCGGCCGTGTCGGCGGCGCGCCCGTTCTCGATCCCCGTGACGGCGAAGTTCCGGATGGGGCTCGACGATCAACTGCTCACCCACGTCAGGACCGCCGAGATCTGCGCAGAGGAGGGCATCGTCGCCGTCGCCCTGCACGCCCGCACGGTCGAGCAGCACTACAGCGGCCTCGCCCGCTGGGCTGCGATCGCCGAGGTGGTCGACGCCGTCGGCGACGACGTGGTGGTGCTCGGCAACGGCGACATCTGGGCGGCAGGCGACGCGGTGGCGATGATGTCGGCTACCGGGTGCCACGGCGTCGTGATCGGCAGGGGATGCCTCGGCCGCCCCTGGTTGTTCGCCGAGCTCGTGACCGCGCTCAGCGGTCGGGAAGGTGAAGACGGCCGGCCGGCGCCGGCACTGGGCGACGTGGCCGCCGTCATGACCGACCATGCACGGCTGCTCGTCGATCATGACGGCGAGCACGTGGCGATGCGCAAGTTCCGCAAGCACGCGTCGTGGTACCTCACCGGCTATCCGGTGGGTGCCGAGGCGCGTCGCCGCTTCTCGATGGTGTCGTCGCTGGACGAGCTCGACGACCTCTGCGCCATGCTCGACTGCGCGGCCGTGCTCGTTCCCGGCGGCGAGCGCATCAAACGTGGCCACACGAACGGTCCGATCCGTGTCGCCCTTCCCGACGGCTACCTCGACGACGTCGACTCACTCGTCGCGCCCGACGAGTCCGACGTCATGGCGTTGTCGGGTGGCTGAGCGCATGCGAGGCCACCGCCGGAGCGCGACCGCCAGGGAGCCGGCGGCGGATGGGGTGTGGGGGCGCATGCCCCCACGGTGGGTGGCTGAGCGCATGCGAGGCCACCGCCGGAGCGCGACCGCCAGGGAGCCGGCGGCGGATGGGGTGTGGGGGCGCATGCCCCCACGGTGGGTGGCTGAGCGCATGCCGCCAGGGTGGGGAAGCTGAGCGCGTGCG
>JACDGA010000001.1 GCA_013815505.1 Acidimicrobiia bacterium | reverse complement strand
GGAGGCCGTCACGGCGTTCGACGGCGCCGTCGCGCTCGCCCGGCTGCCCTACTTCTACGAGCTGAAGCGCTCGCGCACCGAAGGCCCGATGTTCGACACGGTGCCCCCCCGCACCGCCAACTGACGCTCCTTCGTCAGCGGTGTCCGCCGACGCCGCGTGTTATCGCTGACACAGGCGGAGAGAGGCCGCGCGGTGGCGGGTGAGCATCGCCTCCACGTCGGGTGAGACGAGTTCGCCGTCGAGGACGACGGGACGGCCGGCGACCACCGTGTGGCGAGCCCGGACCGGACCGCACCGCAACAGCGCCTCCACCGGATCAGCGAGTGGGCCGGCGAACGCCGGGCCGGTGAGCGGCCACACGGCGACGTCGGCGACGGCTCCCACGGCGAGCGTGCCGAGCTCGCCCGTGCGCCCGAGACACGCCGCACCACCGATCGTGGCGATCTCGAGCGCCGTTCGGGCCGTCATCGCACCGGCGCCACTGCGCAGCGTGCCGACCAACATCGCCTGGCGCGCCTCCATCCACAGCGACGCCGCGTCGGACGACGACGAGCCGTCGACACCGAGGCCGACGTGTGCGCCCGCTGCCAGCAGGTCGACGACCGGAGCCACCCCTGAAGCGAGAATCATGTTGCTCGACGGGCAGTGCGCGACCCCGACACGCGCCGCGCCGAGCCGCCGCACCTCGTCGGCGTCCGGCGTGACGCAGTGCGCCAGCCACGCCCGCTCCGTCAGCCATCCCGTGCGTTCGAAGTACTCCGTCGGACGGCAGCCGAACGTCGCCAGCGAGAACTCGTCGTCCTCGGCGTTCTCGGCGAAGTGCGTGTGCAGCCGCACGTCGAGCCGTTCCGCCAGCTCCACCGCCGCCACCATCAGCGACTCCGTCACCGTGAACGGCGAACACGGCGCGAGCGCGATGCGGGTCATCGCGCCGTACGCCGGATCGTGGTGATCGTGCACGGCCCGCTCGAAGGCGTCGAGGATCTCGTCGTCGGGCGCCACGACATCGTCGGGCGGCAGCCCGCCGTCCTTGTGCGACAGCGACATCGCTCCCCTCGAGGGATGGAACCGGACGCCGAGATCGAGCGCGGCGGCGATCTCGGCGCCGAGCAGATCGCCTCCGCCGCGCGGGTGGAGGTAGAGGTGATCGCTCGACGTCGTGCAGCCCGAGAGCGCCAACTCGGCGAGCCCGACCCACGCAGACACGTACGCCGCCTCCTCGTCGAGGCCGCGCCACAGCGGGTACAGCGACTGCAACCAGCCGAACAACGGCTTGCCGGTCATCACGGGATGCGCCCGTGTCAGGTTCTGGAACAGGTGATGATGCGTGTTGACGAGCCCCGGGGTGACGAGGCAGTCGGAGGCGTCGAGCGTCGTTCGCGCCGGCGGCGCCGCGCCGGTCCCGGTGGCGGCGACGAGTCCGCCGTCGATCGCCACCCACCCGCCGTCGAGCTCCGTGCGCACGTCGTCGAACACGACGACCGACGTCGCACCGTCGATGACGAGATCGACCGCGCCGGCGGCGCCGACCGGCGTCGCCGCCGTCGCAGTCACGCCAGCATCTCGACGAGCAGCTCGATGTCGTCGACGGTCGTCAACGGATTGACGACGCACAACCGCAGCACAGTCTCGTCTCCCCACTTCGTCGGCGTCACGAACGCGATCTGCTCGGCCAGCATGCGATCGCTCCACTGCTGGTACTGCTCGGCGTCCCAGCCCGTTCGCCGGAACAGCAGGATCGACAGCTCCGGCTCCATGATGAGCTCGAGGTGATCGGCCCCGCGGATCACGTCGGCGCCTTCGCGGACCACGCGCAACGTCGTCTCCACCGCCTCCTCGTACGCACGCGTGCCGTGCGTCGCCAGGCTGAACCACAGCGGCAGCCCACGTGCACGCCTCGTGAGGTGATGGGCGAAGTCGGACGCGTTCCACGGACCCGGCTCCTGGCCCGGTTCGGCGACAGGATGCAGCACGTCGAGGTACTCCGCCTGCTGCGTGTGGGCGGCGCGTCCGGCCTCGGGATCGCGGTAGAGCAGCGCGCAGGCGTCGAACGGGGCGAACAGCCATTTGTGCGGGTCGAGGATCAGGCTGTCGGAGCGCTCGATCCCAAC
The DNA here is from genome assembly GCA_013815505.1 of Acidimicrobiia bacterium. GTDB lineage: Bacteria > Actinomycetota > Acidimicrobiia > Acidimicrobiales > Ilumatobacteraceae > JACDHN01. Next base: position 23,525 of record JACDGA010000001.1, on the reverse strand, counting down.
AAAGTGCTCACGCACGCTCGGCGCGGCAAGCGCCGCCGCGCCGTACGCGCCGTCGACGTGGAACCAGACACCGTTCTCGGCGGCGACATCAGCGGCGCCGGCGAGGTCGTCGACGACGCCGGCATTGGTCGTGCCGGCCGTGGCGACGATGGCGAACAGCCGCTCGAGGTCGTCCTCGTCGAGTCCGTCGACGAGCGCTCGCACGGCGTCGCCGCTGAGGCGGCCCCGTTCGTCGGCGTCACACAGTGCCACGTCGGCGTCCATCGCCCGCGCCGCCTGCGCGACCGACGAGTGCGCTCCCTTCGAGGCGACGATCAAACCGCGCGCGCGATCGAGCCTGCCGTCGGCGAGGCGTCGCCACTGGTGTCGCGCGGCGAGCAGCGCGCTGAGATTGCCGGCGGTGCCGCCGCTGACGAAGACCCCGCCGGTCGACTTCGGCATGCCGGCAAGTCGGGCGATCCAGGCCAGCGTTTCGTTCTCGGCGTAGATCGCCCCACCGCCTTCGAGCCACGACCCCCCGTAGATGCTGGACGCCCCGACCACGAGGTCGAACAGGACGGCTGCCTCGGTGGGTGCCGCCGGCACGAACGACAAGAAGCGAGGGTGGTCGATCGAGATGCACGCCGGTGCCAGTACGTCGCTGAAGATGCGCAGCGCCTCGTCGCCGCCGATGCCGTCGTCGGTGATGGTCTCCCCGGCGCGCCGGCGCAGCTCGGCGGGCGAGACCGGGCCGTCGAGCGGCGGCGACTGCATCCGCACCCGGTCGATCGCATAGCGGACGACGGCGCGGGTCAGCCCTTCTGCGTCCTCGTCGTGACGGTGCAACGAACAGCCTCGCGTCAGACGGTCAGTCGTCGAGCTCGAGGAGCTCGCTGCCCTCGTAGCGCTTGGCGCCGTCGCGAGCGAGCGACTCGCCGAAGATCCCTGCGGCGAGTGCGCCGCTCATCAGGAACAGCACGGGGAACAGCAGCAACGCCACGACGATGAGGACGGCACCGGCCATGTCGCCACTGTAGCGAGCGGGCCCGTCCGGTCCGAGTGCGACCTCGGCCCGGTGGGGTACGTCGAGCGCGTCAGCGCGAGGTGACCTGGTCGTGGCGGAAGCACGAGACGAGGTGGTCGTTCACGAGACCGCACGCCTGCATGTAGGCGTAGCAGATGGTTGGCCCGACGAACCGGAACCCTCGCCGCTTGAGCTCCTTGCTCATCGTCTTCGAGATCTCCGTCTCGGCAGGAAGGTCGCTCGCGTGGACGGCGCGTCGGTCAACCGGCACGCCGTCGACGAAGCCCCACAGGAACGCCGCTGGATCGTCGAGCTCGAGCCAGGCGCGGGCGTTCGAGATGGCCGATGCCACCTTCGCCCGGTTGCGCACGATGCCGGGATCGGCGAGGCAGCGGGCGACGTCGTCATCGTCGAAGGCGGCGACCTGCACCGGGTCGAACCCAGCGAACGCCGCCCGGTATCCCTCGCGCTTGTCGAGGATCGTCGTCCACGACAGCCCCGCCTGCGCGCCTTCCAGCACAAGGAACTCGAAGAGCACGCCGGCGTCACGCTGCGGTGTACCCCATTCCGTGTCGTGGTAGGCGACGTTGCGATCGTTCGAGCCCGTTGCCCAGTCGCAGCGCTGCACCTCCACGTCGGGCACGAGATCAGGACGAACGGTGGGCGACGGCCTCGATCTCGACGATGGCGCCGGCAGGGAGGCCGGCGACGGCAAACGTCGATCGCGCCGGTCGATGATCGCCGAACCCGTTGACGTACGCCTCGTTGAAGGCCTCGAAGTCGCCCATGTCGGTGAGAAAGCACGTCGTCTTGACCACATCGCCGAGCGAGAGCCCTGCCTCGGTGAGCCGCTGCGAGAGGTTGGCGATGACCTGGTTCGTCTGTGCCGTGATCCCGCCGTCGACGAGCTCTCCGGCGAGCATCCCGACCTGACCGGACACGAACACGAAGTCACCGGCGAGGACGAACGGCGAATATGGACCGAGCGGCTTGTTCATCGGACACGAACGTATCCGCCAGGACGGGCCACGGGGCGTCTGGTCGCCACCGCGGCCGTCAGCGACGGTGGGCCGGCCAGCGCGGTGCGAAGCTGGTCGACCGCCAGGCGGCGGCGAGCGCTGCGGCGAACACGGCATCACTGACGGCGAGCGGCTCGCCGCCCCGGTCGGCGTCGGCGATCTCGATGCGGATCGCCGGCGTGTCCTGGGCGCGGAGGATGCCGAACGAGCGGATCGTCAGGTCCACCGGCCGCCCGATGTCATCGAGGGCGACCGCCTCCGATCGCACCATTCCCAGCGCGGCGTGCGCAGCGCCGGTGCAGTAGCTGCGCAACACGGTGGCGTCGAGCGGGTCGCCGGCATGCACGTGGATCACCAGCTCGTCGCCGTCGAACTCCGCCACGGCTCGGGCGCCACTGGTGAGCGCGACGACGTCGGGCGCCGTGTCGAGTGATGCTGCGACGGCGAGCAGCTCACCGACGATTGAGGCGCGCAGCGCGACGGACGTCGGCGGCCCGGCCACGTCGACGACCTCGACGTGCCACGAGGCCAAGGTGAAGCCTGCGAGCTCCAGGCCCTGTCGTGCCACGTCGACGGAACGAGCGGGGTCTTCGTCGCCCGAGTGGGCGATGCGCAGCACACCACCTCCGTCGGCATCGACGGCGATGGCGAGTGGTGGCCGCTTCGGGCCGCGGCGCACGACGTCCTCGCGGGTGTACAGCGCTCGCACCGGTCGCCCGTGCTCGTCGGCGAGACGTCGCGCGACGCTCGTCACCTCGCTCGCCACCTTGGCGCCGAACGCCCCACCGTTGCCGAGTGCAGGCGACGGCTCACCACCCGGCGCGCACCACGACGCGTCGGGCTCGAGGTAGCCGGGCTCCACCCACGTGGTCTCCAGCGTGCGGACCCACGATCCGGCAGGCACGTCGACCGGCCACGACAGCGCGGTAGTCGACCTGCGCCCCTGCACCTTGCCCGAGCGTTGCCGGGCGTCGTCGAGCGAGTCACCGACCACCCACTCCCCGTCCGCGGCGAGCAGTGCCACGAGTGCGTCGTCGGGCGCGAGATCGTCGGAGAACCCACCGGCGCCGGTCGCCACCGCGACCGACACGTGCTGCCCGACGCCGCCTTCCATCTCGGCGCGGACGCTCGCCGCGTCGTCGTCACGCCCGACGCCGGCGTGTCCGCCGTTCGATGTCCATGGTCCGGCGACGATGGCCTCCCTGATCGGCTGCCAGCCGGTACAGCGGCAGAGATGGGCGAGCAACATCCGATCGACGGCGGCGGCATCCCGACGCCGCTCGAGCGCGAGCGACGCCGCCCGGACGATGATGCCCGGGGTGCAGAAACCGCACTGGCTGGCGCCGGTCGCGGACATCACATCGGCCCAACCGTCGGCGTCGTCGAGGCCTTCGAACGTCGTGACGCGACGCCCCGCCACGCGAGCGAGCGGGGTCACACAGGCGACACGGGGCGAGCCGTCGACGAGCACCGTGCAGCAGCCACACTGGCCCTGGGGGCTGCATCCGTCCTTGGCCGAGTGGATGCCGAGCGACTCACGCAGGGCATCGAGCAGTGATGACGCGCCGAGCGCGTCGACCGAGACGTCGTTGTCGTTGAGGACGAACGAGACCCGAGTCGGGGTCAGGAGAAGCTCTGGCCGCAGCCGCAGGTGCGCGACGCGTTGGGGTTCGTGATCTGGAACCCCGACTGCTCGAGTGTCTCGCTGTAGTCGAGGGTGGCACCCTCCAGCAGCTGTGACGATGCGGCGTCCACAATTACCTTGACCGTCGAGTCGTCGCCGAACGTGGCTTGTTCGTCGTCGGAGCCGACGTCGGAATCGAAGAACATCTCGTACGAGAAGCCACTGCAGCCTCCCGGCCGTACGGCGACACGGAGCGCGAGGTCATCGGACCCCTCGGCGGCGAGCAGCTGTCGCACCTTGCCCGCTGCGTTGTCAGTGAGCGTGATCACGTCATGTTCTCCTTCTCCGGACTACCCAGAACGTTAGCGCTCGCCGACCGCAACGCGACATGGCGTGCGATGTCCGCGGTCGCAGAACTCGACGACCCTTGCGTCGCCCATCTCGTCGACGAGTCCCGTGACGATCCCCCGGTGGAGCGAGCAGATCAGCTCGGGGTGTTCGTCCACGTGATCGCCGAACGGGCACACCCCGAACGACACGACCGCCGTCTCGTGATCGGCAGCCTCGGCCACCGCCGGTTCGAACCCGAGCGTGCCGAGATCGTCGACAAGGGCTTCGAGCGCCGACGGTGCGGTGCGGTAGCGGTCGGCTCGTGCCGCGCCGCGGTCGACACCGGCGGCGAACGCGTCGAGTGGCGAGGCGCCGAGACGTGTCGCCATCGCCAGCACTATGTCGGCGAGCTCGGTGACGCCCGGCGGGTCGAACCCGAGCGGCGGCGGCGACGTGGCGAGCCGATAGTGGTGCTGAGGCCTGCCGACCTCGCCGCGACTGTCGATGTCGACCTCGACGAGCCCCACGTCGCGCATCCGCTCGAGGTGCGGACGTACGGTGTTGGGGTGGAGCTGGAGATGGTCGGCGATCTCGGCCGTGGTGACGGGCCGGCGGCACTCGCCGAGGTGCCGGTAGATCGCGTACCGAGTGTTGTCGGCCAGCGCTTTCAACACGTCGAGCGCCCCAGGGGCCGCGGATGTCGCCGAAGTCACAACCACATCGCCCAGGCTAGCCCGTTCCACGACATAACACGGCGGGTGCCGGTAAAATGAGTGCCATGTCGATGCCTGCTCCCTCCCACGACGAGGTGATGGGCGTGCTCGGTGGCGTCATCGACCCGGAACTCGGCTCCGACATCGTGTCGCTCGGCATGGTCCCCAAGGTGGTCGTGAGCGACGACGGCGACGTCGAGGTCACCGTGAAGCTGACGATCGGCGGGTGCCCGCTGCGTGCCGACATCAAGCGCGAGGTCGAACAACGCGTCGGTGTCCATCCCGGCGTGAGGAACGTGTCGATCACGTGGGGTGAGATGACAGCCGACGAACGCAGCGAGGTGATGACGAAGGCACGGTGGAACGCCCGCCAGCAAGCGCCAGACACCGAGGTGCCGGCGCGCACGAGGATTCTCGCCATCGCCAGCGGCAAGGGCGGCGTCGGCAAGTCGTCCGTGACGGTCAACCTCGCCACCGCACTCGCTGCGCAGGGCTTCCGGGTCGGCGTGCTGGATGCCGACATCTGGGGCTTCTCGGTGCCGCGACTGCTCGGCATCGGCGACAACCTGCGTGCCGAGAAGTCGGAGGGATCCGACAGGGCGAAGATCCTCCCCAACAAACGCCACGTCGGCGACGGTGTGCTGGAGGTCGTCTCGACGGGCTTCATGATCGACGAGGAGACCGCGCTCATGTGGCGTGGACTGATGCTCACCAAGGCGGTCGAGCAGTTCCTCACCGACGTGCAGTGGGGCGACCTCGACTACCTCCTGATCGACATGCCGCCGGGCACCGGCGACGTGCAGATGGGCCTCGCCCGCCTGCTCCCCCGCACCGAGATGCTTGTCGTCACGACGCCGGCGCTCGCGGCGCAGAAGGTCGCCCAGCGCGCCGCCGACATGGCGCGGCGCAGCTTCCTCCCCGTGCTCGGCGTCGTCGAGAACATGACCGCCTTCACGTGCGACCACGGTGAGTCGTACGAGCTGTTCGGTCGCGGCGGAGGCCAGGCACTCGCCGACACGATCGGCGCCCCGCTGCTGGCGCAGATCCCGATGGAGCCAGCCATCGTCGCCGGCGGCGACGCGGGACGGCCGATCGCGCTCGACCACGAGTCCGCCGCAGGTGCGGCGTTCCGCACGCTGGCGAAGACGCTCGCCGAGGACGTCGCCCCACCACGGGCAGTGCTCGACGACGCGGCGATGGCCGGGTGCTCGGCACGGATGCTCGAGTCCGTCGAGATCGCCCTCGGTCGCGCCGGCTCCGCGCTCACAGCGCCCGGCTGAGCTAGTCCAGGTCGTCGTAGTCGGGATCGCCGGGCATCGCGATGCCGATCCATCGCCCGGTCTCGTCGAGGCGCAGGCGTGGTTCGATGCGGACCGGACGCTCCACGCCGGCCGCCGACACGAGCGCAGAAGCCACGTCGCCGTCGGCGGCGAGGCGTTCGAGGTTGGCAACCGTCGGCGGCAGGAGCAGCAGTTCGCGCCCTGCCATCCGCTCGAGCATCTCGGCAGGTCGGCACCAGTGCGTCTCGACCGTCTCGATCGCGTCGTGGGCGGCAACCTGTCCCTCGGGCAGCGCCGTCAGGAAGAACCTCGTGTCGAAGCGCCGCTGCTCGCCTCGCGGCGTCACCCAGTGCGACACGTAGTGCACCTGGTCGAACGCCATCACGACGTCGTACGCATGGCACACATCGGCCATCGACATCGACCCGTCGTGCACCTTGCGGCGGACGTCGTCGCCGAGCGAGACGGGCGACCCGTCACGTCGGGCGCCAACGAGTACGCCCGCCTCCTCGAGGCATTCACGCACGGCCGCAACCCAGTACGCGAGCCCGCCGGATGCGATCCCGAGCGTCGCCGAAGCAGTCGCATCGTCAAGTCCGCTGCAGTGGTCAGCGATCTCGTCGCCGGCGTCAGCGCGGTCGACGCGACCGCCGGGGAACACGTAGGCACCGCCGGCGAAGCTCGCGCCGGCGGCGCGCCGCAGCATCAGCACCTCGAGTCCGCCGGGCGCGTCGCGAACGACGATCACGGTCGCTGCCGGCTGGATCGGGACGTCAGGTCCGAGTCGAGGTCGTCGGTTCTGCACCGCCGGCGACCGTAGTGTCGACCACGTCACCACCAGCGGGCGGAGCCCCCGAGCGGCTGCTGCGGGCTGCGACCATGAGCACGGCGATCGCCACGACGGCACCGAGCCCGACGACGACGATGGTCGAGTGTTCGTCGACGCGAGCGGTGATCCACGAGCTCACGCGATCGACTCGCGATGTGACGCCACCGGACCCGTTGCGGAGATCGACGAACCAGAAGTAGTAGATGAGGTAGAGCCCCGAGGCGACCACGAACACGGCGGCGACGCGTTCCACGTAGCGCATCGAGGCACGCAGCCACGACACGATCCCGATGCGGGCAAACGCGAGCGACACGGTCAGCGCCACCACGACGAGGGCCATCCCGAAGCCGTAGGCAAGGCCGTTCGTGATGCCGGCGAGCGCTCCGTCCTGCCGGCCGGCGCCGAACATCGTCGGGATGAACAAGCCGATCGTGCACCCGATGGAGGCCACTGCGTACGCACAGCCGTAGAAGAACATCGTGCGCACCGTGCGACGCTCGGCCGCCACGCTCAGCGACGGCGTGCTGATCGGCAGGCGGAAGCCAAGCAGCATCGCGATGCCGAGCACGACGAGACCGGCACCGACGATAGCCGTGGCGTAGAACGCCCGCTCGAGGAACCAGTTGCTGACCTGGTCGATGACGAGTCCGGCGACGACGAACACCGCCATGAACCCGGCGGACACCGAACCGCCGACGACGAGCGCACGCCGGATCCCCGCCCGATCACCTGCAGCCGTCGAGGCGTCCCCACCGCCGGCGCCGAGGAAGTAGAGGAGGAACGTCGGCAGCAACACGAAGCCGCACGGGTTGACGGACGCCACCATGCCACGCACGAGCGACAGGCTGAGCTGATCGCTGTCGAGGACGGCGGCGACGATCATCGCAGCGCGTCGATCTGGCGCTGCAGCTCATCCGCATCCACCTCACCCGTCTGGGCGACGATCGTGCCGTCGGAGTCGACGAAGAACGTGGTCGGGAAGCCCATCACACGAACCTCGTTGAAGAACGTGAAATCGGGGTCGCGCAGCAGCTCGTAGTCGGCGTCCACCTCGTCGGCGAAGTCGACCATTGTGTCGACGTCGTCCTGTGTGTTGATGCCGACGAAGCGCACCTCACCGTCGAGCCGGCGGGCCGCGTCGGCGAGCGCCGGCATCTCCCGACGGCACGGTGCGCACGCCGTGTACCAGAGGTTGACGACGAGGGGACGGCCCACGAGGTCGCCCGTCGACACCGGGTCGCCGTCGACGTCGAGCAGCTCGACGTCGGGCAACGGTTCGCCGACGCTCGACGCATCGTTCAACGTCGCGTCCGCCGTGTCATCGTCGGAGCGGGTGCCCCACCAGAGGCCGCCGCCGATGCCAACCACGGCAGCGATCAGCAACGAGGCCACGAGCAGCCGCGGCCGGACGTTGGCTCCTGCACCCATCTCCGAGCAGGCTACCGACGCCGGTGCCCATGACGCCGGGTGATGGGGCGCCGGGGCCGCTCCCGTCCACCGGGGGGAAGATGGACGGGAGCGACCGACGGGCCCCAGGTAGGAACTGTTCAGATCAGGCGACGACGCCCATCTCGTCGATCACGAGCTCGGGTCGTGGGCGACGCGGCGGACGGCCGCAGGGACGCTTGTTGAGGATGATCCGACCGTTCTCCAACAGCTGGCCACCCCACACGCCCCACGGCTCTTCTCGCTCCAGTGCTCCCGCCAGGCAGGATGCGGCGAGCTCGCACTTGCCGCAGATCGCCTTCGCTCGTCCGATGTCGATCAGGTCGTCGGAGAAGAAGAGCGGGGTGAGCGTGCCGTTGCCGTCGGCGCAGCGCGGGATGACCGGACGCGTGTCGACGGCGTCGGTTCGTCGATCTGCGATTTCAATGAAGCTCAACATCGGTCGAGGCCTTTCGTGGTGGTGTGGTGTCGAGTGCGGTGTCAGGTGGGTGGTTCGTGGAGTAAGAGGTGGGACGGACGGACACGTCGGGCCGAAAACGTCACGAGGCCGCCGGAAACTATGTTCCCGGCGGCCTCGTGAGTCTTCGATGAAAGGGGTACTTACATCGGTTCGCTCCCGAGGCACCGGGTGCCCGTGTCGTTGGGCGAGAGGGTGGCGGTCGTGCCGGTCGACGTGCAACGCATGAGCGGCTCGCTCACGCGTGCGAGGGTGGCCTGACCGAGATCGGCCGCGACCCACGCGACGCGAGCACGCTTGCTCGCTGCGCTGTGTTCGAAGGCCTGGATCATCGGTCGGTGCTCGCTTTCGTGGTGAGTGTCGTCGCGCCGAGAGAACGCCCCCGGCTGCTGCTGACTGTCAGGGAACCACGTTCGCCGACGGCAAGTCAAGGACATTTGGTGTGTCATCGGTCCCCTCGGTGCCGATCAGGCGACGTCGAGCACGATCTTGCCGACGTTCGCGTTGGACTCCATCACGCGGTGCCCCTCGACGACATCGTCGAGCGCGAGACGACGATCGATGACGGGGACGAGCGTCCCGTCGCTGAACCACGGCGCCACCTCACGCTGGAACTGCTGGCTGACCGCGATCTTCGACTCCAGCGGACGTGACCGCAACGTGGTGCCGATCCAGTGCACGCGCTTCGCCAGCAGCAGCCCGGCGTTGACCGATGCGGCGCCGCCGCCCATCACGCCGACCTGGATGATGCGACCCTCGGTGCGCACGACGTGCAGGTTGCGCTCGATCTCGTCGCCACCGACGACGTCGAGCACGACATCGACGCCGTCGGGCACGGCGTCGCGCAGCGCATCGCGCCACGCGGCGGGACTGCGCTCGAGGACGAGGTCGGCGCCGAGCTCGCGGCAACGGTCGGCCTTGCCGGACGAGCACGTCACAGCGATGTGCGCGCCCATTGCCTTGGCGAGTTGGATCGCGGCGGTTCCGACGCCGGAGGCGCCGGCGTGGACGAGTGCCCACCGACCGGCCGTCAGCCCACCCTGGCGGACGAGGGCGTCCCATGCGGTCACGAAGACCTCGGGGATCGCGCCGGCGTCGGCGAGCGGCACGCCGTCGGGGACCCGCATCGCCTGACGCCCGTGGGTCGCCACCAGCTCGGCGTGACAGCCACCGGACTCGATGCCCATCACCTTGTCGCCCTCGCGCCAGGCGTGCACGCGCGTGCCGACCGCGCTGACGACCCCCGCATACTCCAGGCCGGGGATCTCGGGCGTGCGCCCGCTCGGGTCGGGGTAGAGACCCATGCGCTGCAACAGGTCGGCGCGGTTGAGGGCGGTCGATCGCACGGCGACGACGATCTCGTCGGGACCCGGCACGGGATCGTCGACGTCCTCGACCGCAAGGACATCGGCGTCCCCGTACTCGGGGATCACGACGGCCCTCACGAGCCGCTGCGGAACTGCACTGCCCAGCGCTGCGCGACGAGGGGACGGATCAGCTCGGCGATGATCTTCTGGTGTTCTGGGTGGTCACGGTAGGTCGTCCACGCCTCCTCGTCGGCGAAGTCGCCAACGACGGCGAACTGCGCGTTGTCGCCGGCGAGGCCGAGGTCGGCGCCGACGCGGTAGCCGCTGATCTCGGGGATCAGCAACGGCAACGAGGCGAGCGCGCTCTTCACCGTCGCGATCTGCTCGGGCGTGGCGTCGTCGACCCACCGGAACAGCACGACGTGCCGGACGCCGGTCACGGGCGGCACGAAGGCGTGGCGCCGGTAGAAGCGCAGCTCGTCGACGCTGTCGCGGATGTCGTCGAGCGCCCGGTGCGTCCCCTCCTTGCGTGGCCGCTCGTCCCACACCGGCCGGTACCAGCGCTTGACGAGCTCCTTGACGCTCGACACGTCGACGGACCGGTAGTGCAGGTGCTGCTCGATCTCGGGGAGATAGGCCGCGAGGAAACGGCGATCGGTGCCGATCGAGTTGCCGCACAGCGGCACGGTGCGCGGCACCGGCGCGTACGACCGGATGAACTCGTACGTCGCCGCCCCGGCGTCCTGCAGCGTCACGTGGGACGTGCGAATGGCCTCGAGCAGGCCGGAGCGCGTGTGCATGCCGGCCACGAACGGATCCATCTTGTCGAGGACCTCGTCGGGCTGGTAGATGACGAGGTCGGGCCCCTCGGCCACGATGTTCAGGTCGTCGTCGGTGACAAGCGTGGCGATCTCGACGATGACGTCCTGCTGGTGGTCGAGCCCCGTCATCTCGAGGTCCATCCAAACGAGCATCAGCGTGTCCCGGGCTGTACGAGCAACTCCATCACGTCGGACAGCATCGCGCGCGAACGGCCGCGACGTCTCAGGGCGCGAGTCGGGTGACCGTCCACGTGTCGCCGGCGCGTTCGAAGCGGAGCCGATCGTGGAGGCGGTCGCGCTGGCCCTGCCAGAACTCGACCGTGTCGGCGAGGATCCGCCAACCGCCCCACTGCGGCGGCCGCGGCACGTCACGTCCCTCGAAGCGTTGCTCGGCGGCGGCGACGAGCGCAACGAGCGCATCGCGGTCGGGTAGCTCGCCGCTCTGCGGCGATGCCCAAGCGCCGATCTGACTGCCCCTCGGCCGGGTCGAGAAGTAGGCGTCGCTCTGGTGGGCGTCGACGCGTTCGACGGCGCCACGGAAGCGAACCTGGCGGTGCAGCGTCACCCACGTGACGACGCCGGCAGCCACGGGACGGGCATCGAGCTGGGTGCTCTTGGCGCTCTCGTAGCTGGTGTAGAACACGGGCCCGCGATCGTCGATGTCCCGCAACAGCACGACTCGTGCGTCGGGTGCCCCATTGTCGTCCAAGGTCGCGACGATCATCGCGTCGGGTTCGGGCACGTCGGCGGCGAGCGCGTCGGCGTACCAGCGCTGCCACTGCTCGAAGGGCGTGGCAGCGAGATCGCCGACGTCGAACGCATCGGACTGATACTGCACGTGCTCACGCGGCGGCGTGCTCACCGGGCCACCTCAGCTCGAAGCCGGGAGGGAGATCCGCGTCGCCCCGCGCGTGTACGGGTGCAGCACGTCGGGAATCAGCACGGACCCGTCGGGCTGGCGGCAGTGCTCGAGGATCGCGGCCCACACGCGTGGCACGGCGAGCGCCGAACCGTTGAGCGTGTGGGCGATCTCGGTGCCCTTGGGCTGCTGCTCGCCGTCGCGCGGCTCGCGCCGCACGCGGATGTCGGCGCGCCTGGCCTGGTAGTCGCTGAACCAGCTGACCGACGAGACCTCGAGCCACTGTTCGGCACCCGGCGCGTAGACCTCGATGTCGAGGCTGCGGTGATGGCTCTGGCCGAGGTCGCCGGTGCAGATCTCGATCACGCGATACGCCAGACCGAGGCCGGCGATGGTGGCCTCCGCCCTGGCGACCATGTCGTCGAGCAACGCCGGCGCTTGCTCGGGCGTGCACACGGCGAGGATCTCGACCTTGTCGAACTCGTGGACGCGCAGCATGCCCCGCGTGTCGCGTCCCGCCGATCCGGCTTCGCGCCGGTAGCAGGGGGTCGCCGCCATCATCCGGATCGGGAGTGACGCCTCGGGCACGATCTCCCCGCCGTAGAGCGAGGTGAGCGGCACCTCGGCCGTCGGGATGCACCAGAGGTCGTCGTTGGCGATGTGGTACGCGTCGTCGGCGAACTTCGGCAGCTGGCCGCTCGCCGTCAGCGTCGCCGAGGTGACGAGCGACGGTGGGCGGACCTCCTCGAAAGCGTCGGCGTTGCAGTCGAGGGCGTACTGACACAGCGCCCTGGCGAGGGTCGCGCCGAGGCCACGCTGCAGGTTGAACATCGCGCCGCTGATCTTCACCGCCCGTTCGGCGTCGAGGATGCCGAGCGCGGCGCCGGTCTCCCAGTGCGGCACACACTGGTGCGGGGCAAACTCGTCCGGCATCCCGACCGGCCCGGTGACCACCGGGTTGTCGGCGTCACTCGTGCCATCGGGCGCATCGGCATGCGGCACGTTGGGAATCCCGAGCAACACCTCCCGCAGCGAGGTCTCCGCCAGACCGTGCTGCGCGGCGAGATTCTTCTCGTTCGACCCGAGCTCTCGACTGCGCGCTTGCAGGCGCTCGGCTCCCTCGACGTCACCGGCGCGCCGCAGCGCACCGACCTCCTTCGAGATTTCGTTGATCTCCGCCCGTGCCCGGTCACGCGCCGCAGTCAGCTCCCGTACACCGAGATCCAGCTCCACCGCCCGATCGAAGTCACTGAGCACGGCTGCCGAATGCCGCCGTGCGAGCGCGTCACGTACCGCTCCGGGATCGTGACGAATCGCACGCAGATCGAGCACTCGACGAACCTACCGGCGAGCAGAGGACGAAGGCGGCCCTGGTATCAGGCGGACGCACGAGCGCCGGCTTGGCCGGCGCGACAGACGTTGGCCCAGACCAGTCGCGCCCCGCCGAGCGCAGCGAGGCCCTCAAACTCGCAGGAACGGAGCCGAGCCGCCGAAGGCGGCGACGGCGAGTGAGTGCGACTACGCGAAGAATTCGAAGGTGGCGAGGGCGAGGACGTAGACGCCGAGGGCGAGGAGGAGTCCCGAGTAGAAGAGGAACGAGAAGATCCGGTTGTCGAACTTCAGGTGCATGAAGTAGCTGACGACGATGACGAACTTGACGGCCATCATCACGAGCAGGGCGGGGATGAAGATCGGCCCGACGTCCATGTAGCTGAGCGACACCTCGGCGGCGGTGATGACGGCCAGGATCAGGGCGATGACGATGTACTGACCGTCGGTGGCGCCGTGAGCGTGCCCGTCGTCGGGGGGCTCGGGCGAGTGCTGCGCGGTGGCATCCGTGCCGGTTGCCGTCTCGTCGAGGGTGGTGGATTCGCTCATGACACCTTCTCGCTCACGCCGGGATCAGGTAGACGAGGGTGAAGATCACGATCCACACGATGTCGACGAAGTGCCAGTAGAGCCCGACCAGCTCGACGACCTCAGCCCTGTCGCCAGGGATGCGGTCACGAGAGATCATGCCGACGACGGCGAGCAACATGATGATGCCCACCGAGACGTGGACGCCGTGGAAGCCGGTGAGGGCGTAGAAGCTCGACGAGAACAAGCTCGTGGTGAAGCCGAGGCCCTCGCGGTAGAAGCTGGTGAACTCGTACACCTGGCCACCGACGAACGTCGCGCCGAGCAGTGCCGTGACGGTGAGCCACAGCTTCACGTTGCGCACGTCCTTGCGGCCGGCCGCCGAGACGGCGAGCACCATGGTGAGCGAGCTCATCAGCAGCACGAAGCTCGACACCGACGTGAACGGGAGGTCGTAGATCTGGTCGGGACCGAGGTTCTCGCTGGCTCGCCCGCGGTAGAGCATGTACGTGCTGATCAACCCACCGAACAGCAGGCACTCCGACCCGAGGAACAGCCACATGCCGAGCTTGTTGTGTGACAGGCCAGTCGTGGTGGGTGGGTGGCCAGCGCCGTTCCCACCGTGCCCACCGTGATCGCCGTGGTCGTCGTGAGCCACCTGGGCCTCGAGCGTGGCTGCGTCACTCACTTCGAACCAGCTCCGTGGTCGGCCCGCCGTCGTCGACCGGGGACGGATCGAAGTCCGAGTCGGGCGCGGTGCCGGGCTCCATCGCCCAGCCGAAGATCCCAAACACCATCAGCAGCGCACCCACGATGGACACGATGTACACGCCGTAGATGATCCCGAGGGCGATGACCGGCAGCGTGGCGGCGACCACGATCGGCCAGTAGCTCGGCGACGGCATGTGGATCTGGGCGTCGGCCTGTGCCTGCTCGGCGGCCAGCACCTCCTCGGCGGTCGCCACCGCACGGAGATCGTGGGCATCACCCTCGCCGACGTCCTCGTACTTGCGATGGAAGAACTCGTCGAGGTGGCTGACGGTTGGGACGCGGTCGAAGTTGTGCTCTTTCGGCGGGTTCGTCGTAATCCACTCGAGCGTGCGTGCGTCCCACGGGTCAAGCGGCGCCGGCGCACCCTTGCGATGCGTGTGGACGATGTTGGTCAGGAAGAAGAGCACACCGACGGCCAGGATGAACGCACCGATGGACGACACGAGGTTCCAGAACCCGAGGTTGAAGAACCCCTCACCCGAGCGCTCCGTCGTCCAGATGTACATCCGTCGCGGCTGTCCCTGCAGGCCGAGGATGTGCATCGGACCGAACGTCAAGTTCATCCCGATGATCATCAGCCAGAAGTTCCAACGTCCCAGCCGTTCGCTGAGGCACTTGCCGAAGACCTTCGGCCACCAGTAGTAGAAGCCGGCGAAGAACCCGAGCACCGACCCGCCAAACAGGACGTAGTGGAAGTGGGCGACGATGTAGTACGTGTCGGTCTGCTGGGTGTCCGACGGCGCGACCGAGTGCGTGACGCCCGACAGGCCACCGATCGTGAACTGCACGACGAGGCCCATGGCGAAGAGCATCGCCGTGGTGAAGCGCAACTTGCCGCCCCACATCGTCAGCGTCCAGTTGATGATCTTGACCCCGGTCGGCACGGCGATCGCCATCGTCGCCGTGGCGAACACGGCGACCGACACGGGGCCGAGACCCGAGGCGAACATGTGGTGCGCCCACACGCCCCACCCGAGGAAGCCGATGGCGATGCCCGAGAAGACGACGAAGGGGTAGCCGAACAGTGGCTTCTTCGAGAAGACCGGGAGCACCTCGGAGACGATGCCGAACGACGGCAGCACGAGGATGTACACCTCGGGATGCCCGAAGATCCAGAACAGGTGCTGCCACAGCAGCGGGTCGGCGCCGGCTGCCGGCGAGAAGAAGGCGGCGTCGAAACTTCGCTGGAACGTGAGCAGGAAGAACGCCACCGTGATGACCGGGATGGCGAACACGAGCAGGAACTGGGTCACGAGGATCATCCAGGTGAACACCGGCATGCGCATCAGGCTCATCCCCGGCGCCCGCATGTTGAGGATCGTGACGATCAGGTTGATGGCGCCGGTGAGCGAGGCGATGCCGGCGATCTGCAGGCCGAGCGCCCAGAAGTCGACGCCGTTGGTGGGCGAGAACGGCACGGAGGCGTTGGGCTGGTACATGAACCAGCCGCCGTCGGCAGCGCCACCGAGGAACCACGAGAGGTTGAGGACGATGCCGCCGGCGAGGAAGCACCAGAAGCCAAAGGCGTTGATGCGCGGGAAGGCGACGTCACGGGCGCCGATCTGCAACGGGACGAGGTAGTTGGCGAGGCCGGCGGCCATCGGAATCGCGAACAGGAAGATCATCGTCGTCGCGTGCATCGTGAACATCTGGTTGTAGACGTCGGCCGATAGCACCGTGCCCTCCGGCCCGGCGAGCTGGGCACGGATGAGCAGCGCCTCGAGACCGGCGACCACGAAGAAGAACAGCGCAGCGGCGCCGTACATGACGCCGATCTTCTTGTGGTCGACGGTGAACACCCATGCTCGCCATCCCGTGGTCTCGACGGGTCGGCGGAACGTGCCGAACGCCTCGGAGGGCGTCACGATTGGGGCGGGAGTGGGGGTGGGAGCGACGACGGGTTCGGTGGCGGGGCGCTCGATGATGGCCATCGTGGGCTAGTTCCGTTCCAAGAGGTAGGCGACGAGCTGATCGGCCTGGTCGTCGTTGAGCCCGAGGGCGGGCATGCCGCGTGACCTGCCGTCAGTCGGGCCGAGCTTCGTGCCGTCGGTGTACATCGGCTTCATCGCCGGAGCGTTCTTGATCCACGCCCTGAGGTCGACCTCGTTGAGGCACTCCGGCGTGACGCCCTCGAGGTAGCGCTCGCCGAACTCCTCCGGCGTCGCCTCCCACACGCGTTCGCGGCACTCGTCGGTGAGCAGGTCGAACGTCGCGCCGGCAAACGTGTTGCGCGTCATCAGGTTCGTGAGGTTGGGCGCCGTGCGCGAGTAGACGAACTGCTCGGGCGCGTTGACGCCGCCGTCGTCGAGGCCGTCGACGACGTGGCA
The DNA here is from genome assembly GCA_013815505.1 of Acidimicrobiia bacterium. Classification (GTDB taxonomy): domain Bacteria; phylum Actinomycetota; class Acidimicrobiia; order Acidimicrobiales; family Ilumatobacteraceae; genus JACDHN01. The sequence continues at coordinate 6,882 of JACDGA010000001.1, read as the reverse complement.
GCGGGCGCATTGCGAGATGAACGCCGACTCGCCCTCAGCGGCGATCGAGCCCTCCTCGGGCGCGGCATACGGCTTCAGTTGGTTGGCCTTCCACGTCTCGAAGTCGCCGGGGTCGAGGGCGACCACCTCCATGCGCATGTTGGCGTGCGACAGACCGCAGAACTCCGTGCACTGGCCGGCGTAGATCCCTGGCTCGTCGGCCTGGGTTCGCACGGTGTGCACGCGACCGGGGACCATGTCCTTCTTGCCGTTCAACGCCGGGATCCACCAGCTGTGGATGACGTCACGGCTCGTACCGCTGACCAGCACCTTCGTGCCGGTGGGGATCACCATCTGGCCGCTCGTGACGAACTCGCGATCGATGCCGCCACAGCCCTTCTGCTCGGGATATTCGACCTCCCACCACCACTGCTGCCCATAGACGTTGACCGAGCACTCGGTGTCGTCGGTCTCGGCCAATGCCATCAGCGTGCCGACGGTCGGCACGGCGACCCCCACGAGGATCAGTGCGGGCAGGATCGTGAGCGCGATCTCGAGCGCCGGCTTGCCGTGCGACTGCTTCGGGATGGGCTGCCCGCGGTCGCGATAGCGGATGACGACCCACACGATGGCGAGGAAGACGAGCAGTCCGACGACGCCGGCGATGGCGAACACGGGCCACTGCAGGTTGTGGATGCGGGTGGAGTTCTCGCCTTCGGGCTGCCACGTGTCCTGGGGCGCATCTTCGGCGCAGGCAGTGAGCGTGACCGCTGCGATTGCACCGACGGCGAGCATCAACCTTCGGTGGGAGGGCACGCGGATCACGGTAGCGGGAGCCGTCACGGCACCACCACTTCGATGGCCTGTCCCTCGACGCCTGGGACCGTCAACTCGAAGGCCTCGTCGGCGACGGCGGAGCGCTTGTCGATTCTGAACGTGAGGAGTTGCGAACCGCCCTCCTCGGCGAGTGCGGTGCAGCGCTGATCGGGCGTCGTCTGACCCTCGATCTCCTCACCCTCCTCGTCGAGCAGCGGCCGCTGCCCCGTGGTCAACGTGATCCGGCGCGGCTCGTCGCTCTCGTTGTGGAAGATGATGTTGCTCGGGTTGCCTCGCCCGACCACGATGCGCTGGCTGGCCTGCTGGCCGGGCGCCTTCGACGTCAGCTCACCCTCGGCGTCGAGGGTGATGTCGGCCATGATGGCGGCCTTGTTGCCGACCGTCTGTGAGGCGTTCTCGTCCGCGTGGGTCTCGTCCGTCGTGTCGCACTCGGATTCCTCGCCGAGCAAGCCCGTCGTCTCGTGCTCCTCGATGAACCGCTCGCCGTCGAGACCGGCCGCCACGCCGCCGGCGACGAGGCCGAGTGCAGCGAACGCGGTGAGGCCCGCAACGGCGGTGGACCGCATCGACCGCTGCGAGGCGAACAGGAAGCCGCCGGCGAGGATCAGCAGTGCGGCGACGACGAACCCCACCGGACCCGCCGTCTTCGACAGGAACAGCATGATCCGGCTGAACGAGAAGACGACCACGCCCCCCACCGCCGTGGCGAGCAGCGGGAACTCGAGCGGACCGGCGAAGCGGGCCCTCGCGTCGCGGTTGAACGTGCCGTCAGCAGATGCGCTCTGGCTCCACGCGTCGACCATCCACTGCAGTCCCGCGATGAGCAGCAGCCCGATGCCGAGCATCACGAACGCCGACTGCGTCACGAGCCCGAGCACGACGAGTGCGGCACCACCGGCGACGATGAGCGGCCAGATGTTGCCCTCGGGCGCGACGTGGGTTGCCACAGCGGTCTGTGCCGCCGCCTCGTCCATCGCCGACACGTTGCCATCGCGGGTGGCGATGACGATGCCGGCGAGCAAACCGAGGGCAATGGCGGCCGACAGCAGGCCGACGACGCCGAGCGTGCCGTCCTGCGTGACGCCGTAGACGATCGCTGCGACCGCAGCCAGCGTGGTGCCGGCGAGGAGCAGCTTGGACCCGTTGGTGAGCATCGTCAGGCGCTCCCGATCACTTCGTCACGTACACGATCAGCCAGATCGCAGCGAACGCCGCCGCCACGAAGTACCAGTACAGGGCGTGGGCGGCGACGACGTCGCCGTCGCTGCGGCCACCGAGCACGCGGAACGCCGTCACGACGGTGAACGCCAGCCCGACCACCATCAGCACCAGGAAGACCCCGGTGACGGCGTAGAACATCGGCCCGTAGGCCGTGTCTGCGATCGGCAGCTCCATCTGTGAGTAGACGAACGCCTGGGCGTTGACGACGGCGATCGCGACGAGGCCCGTGGCGCCGAGTGCGAGCGCTGCGCTCGACCGCTCGCCCCGGCGCGCGGCGTAGACCGCCCACTGCGCAAAGACGACGAGCGCGAGGAAGCTGATCAGCATGATGTTGGACGGCACTTCGGGGATCGCCACGTCGGGAGGCACCCACGTCCCCTCTGCGGCGATGGCACGGTCACGGATCACGAGCCAGACGGCCAGCATCCCGCCGACGAGCATCGTGCCGGCAACGCACGCGAACGCGGTGCCGACGAGCACCTGGCGGCGCGGCGCAGGGGCAGGGGCGGCTGCGAGGGCCTGCATCAACGACCTTCCTCGTCCGGCTCGGCCGTCGAGTCGAGCAGCGGCTCGGGCGACATCACCGAGCCGACCTCGGCGAAGTTGTCACGCGGCGCCGGGGACGCGGTGGCCCACTCGAGCGTCTGACCACCCCACGGGTCGTCGTGCGCGTCGTCGCCACCGCGACCGGTGGCTGTCTTCGCCACGAGTCCGACGAAGGCGAGCACGACGACGGCCATCAGCGCGTGTCCCGCGGTGACGGCGAGGTTCCACAGCACCTTCGGCCCCTCGTAGTCGAAGTCGACGGCCCCGGCCGGTTGGTCGGCGAACCCTGCGACGACGTAGGGCAGCGAGGCGAGCACGGTGGCGATCATGCCCAGCGCGCCGAGGCCGAGCACCTGCTTGTCGGGGATCAGGCGGCCCCACCACTTCGGCGCCCAGTAGGCGACGGCGCCCATGCCGGCGAGCACTGTGCCGTAGACGACGTAGACGAGGCATGCCTCCTCGAAGACGGTGCCGCTGAGTCCGAAGATCCCGATGGGGTACACGAGCCCGCCGACCATGCCGGTGACGACCATGCCGGCACCGAGGAACGACATGACGAACGGACCGGAGATCCGGGGGCGCACCTTCGGGGCGGCCGCAGCGGTCAACCCGCCGGCGCCGAGCACGGTGAGGGCGCCGAGCAGCGGCAACCCGAGGAACAGCCCGAGCGTGACGATGTCGCCGAGCGTCTCGGCGGCGTCGTCGGGCGCGCCGGCCGTGCGCCACAGGACCTCGAAGTTGCGGGTCTGCTGCGTGACGGCACCGAGGGCACCCACGCCGACGAGTCCGACGCCGGCGTAGAGCACGCTGCGGAGCTGCAACCGTCGACCGAACGTGACGGCGACCAGTTCGAGCGCGAGGCCGAACACGGTGGTCGCGGCGACGTATGTCATCGGCTGGGTGACCCCGTACCCGAGCCACTGCCCGATGCCGGTGTTGCCACCGAAGGCGAGACGGCCGTTGCGGTGGTCGACGAACAGGTAGACGACGAGCCCGATCTGCAGGGGCAGCGTGAGCGTGATCGCGATGGCCTGCACGAGCGCCGACCAGGAGAACAGCGGGATCCGGCGCAGCGTCATGCCGGGGACTCTCGCCGTCAGCACGGTGGTGGCGACGGACACGCCCGCTGCGAGCAGCCCGATCAGCTGCAGCGCGTAGGCGGCGAGGAAGAGGTCGACCATGTCGGGGTCGCCCCCCGCCGGCCCGCCGTTGTTGGCGAGAGCGATGGCGACGAACACGAGGCCGCTCGCCCAGAACCAGAAGCCGGTGAGTGCCAGCCTCGGGAACGCCAGCGCTCGCGCGCCGACCTGCAGCGGCACGACGGCGATGGCGAGGCCCACCATCAGCGGCAGTGCGAGGGAGTACACGAGTCCGAAGCGGAACGCAGCGAACAGCTGCGGCACGGCGGATGCATCGAAGACCTCGCCGTCGGCAACCCGCTCGATGCCCAGCACGACGGCGACCAGCGCCACAGCGACGCCCACGACGAGCGAGGACACGACGAAGAGCCGTCCGATGCGCTTGTGATCGGTGGTGGTCAGCCAGCCCGACATCGAGTCGAACACACCGATCGTGTCGTCAGCGACGAGCGCGCGACCGTCGTTGGTCGTCGCGGCGGCGCTGGTGTCAAGGGTGGTCATTCAGATGGTCTCATCGAAGATCGGAACGGCGGAGCAGGGCGTCGGTAACGGCGCCGACACTACCTGCCAGCAGGCAACGGATCGGAATCACGAGACGCCGTGGCGGACGAACACGTCGACCACGATCGCCCCAAAGAGAAGGGTCACATAGGTGATGCTGTAGGTGAAGACCCGCATGCTCATCGCCGGTGTGGGGCGGCGGACGAGTACCACATTGAGCGACACGAAGACGGCGCCGAGCAGGGCCGCAGCGACCGTGTAGATCCACGACAGCGAGGCCACGGGAGCGAGCACCAACGTGCTGGCGACGAGCAGCACGGTGTAGGCCATCATCTGTTGTGCCGCCTCGCGCAGCGGCACCACGCTCGGCAACATCGGCACTCCGGCGGCGCGATAGTCGTCGCGGTACTTGATCGCCAGCGCCCAGAAGTGCGGCGGCGTCCACAGGAACATGACGGCGAACAACACGATCGGCTCCCAGCCGAGCGAGTCGCGCACGGCCGCCCAGCCGACGAGCACCGGTACCGCACCGGCCGCCCCACCGATGACGATGTTCTGGCGACTGGTGCGCTTCAACCAGAGCGTGTAGACGCCGACGTAGAAGGCCGTTGCAGCCAGGGCCAACACGGCGGAGAGCAGGTTGGCGCCCCACCACAGCACGGCGAACGCTGCGGCTTCGAGCGCGAGCGCGAACGCGAGCGCCGACGTGGGCGTCATGGCGCCGGTGACGAGTGGGCGACCTTGCGTGCGCTGCATCAGCCGGTCGATGTCGCGGTCGACGACCATGTTGATGGCGTTGGCGCCACCCGCGGCGAGGGTGCCGCCGATGACTGTGACCACCACGAGCGCGGTGGACGGCCAGCCCTGCCGGGCAAGGATCATCGTCGGCACCGTCGTGATGAGCAGCAGCTCGATGATGCGCGGCTTCGTCAGCGCGATGTAGGCGGCGACAGTGGACGCTGGTGCGTGGCCGTGCGGAGGGCCGACGACGTCGCCCGCGTCGTGGGGGACGAGCGGTGGGCGCGCCGTTCCATGCGGTGCGAGCCGCGACGGGACGAGCGGGCGGCTGCCGACGGACACGCCTCCATCGTACGGCGGCCGATTTCGCTGCACCCAACCTCACCCGACCGGGAACGCGCCGAGCCAGCGGGGATGCGACGAGGGAAGCGCCAGCGACGAGTCGCACGCGGCGTGAGGAGAAAGCGAAGCGGACGACGAGCCCGCAGGATCACGGCAGACTGTTGAGCGATGTCGACGTCGACCACCCCCGTGATCGAATCGAACGTCGACGACGAGACGGCCGAGGACCATCCGTGGGTCGTGATCGTGTGGAACGACCCGATCAACCTCATGAGCTACGTCACCCACGTGCTCCAGAAGCTCTTCGGCTACGACCTCGAGAAGGCGACGGCGCTGATGCTCGACGTCCACCACAAGGGCAAGGCCGTCGTCTCGTCCGGTGCCCGCGAGCAGGCGGAGCTGCACGTGTTCCGGCTCCACGAGCACGGCCTGTGGGCCAGCATGGAACACGACCGATGAACCCGACGAGAGGCTCGGCGTGAACGGCGCGAGCTCGATGTTCGAGCCACCGGTGCGTCGGGTGGAGGGCGGCATCGAGATCGACCTCCCTGCCGACGAACGCTCCCTCCTCGAGCGACTGCTCGGCGAGCTCGCCGAGATGCTGGCCGCGACAGCCGACGGCGCCGACGGCAGGGCGGTGCTGTCGCCCGAACTGGCGGGGCGGCTCAACCCCGACGCCTACTCGGACCCCGAGCGCTCGGCGGAGTACGCCCGGCTGATGTCGGACGAGTTGCTGGCGAGTCGCCTCGGCGCGATCGACACGGTCAGGGCGTCGCTGTCACGCAGCACAGCGCTGCTCGACGAGTCGGGCGCGAATGCGTTCATGCGCTCGATCAACACGATCCGCCTCGTGCTCGGGACGATGCTCGAGATCACGGACGAGGACGACGAGGATGCCGAGGAGGAGCGCCTCGACGACCGGCCCGAGTATCAGCTCTACACCTGGCTGTCGTGGCTGCTGGAGTGGACCGTCCGGTCATTGTGAGGCGCCCGCAGGGCGGCTGATCGGCCCAGTGGAGTCCGACGGCGATGCTGCTAACGTCATCTCGCTCTCAGCGAGAAGCGGACCCGGCTCCGCAGGCCCCCATCGTCTAGCGGCCTAGGACACCACCCTTTCAAGGTGGCGGCACGGGTTCGAATCCCGTTGGGGGTGCCATTGATTGCGATCGATCAAGGTCCCGTGGTGAAGTCTGGAGTTCACGCCGGCCTGTCAAGCCGGAGGTCGCGGGTTCAAATCCCGTCGGGACCGCCAACACCCCCCATCTCTCTCACGGTCGAGTAGCTCAGTCGGCAGAGCGTCCGCCTGAAAAGCGGAAGGTCACCGGATCGACGCCGGTCTCGACCACTGCTGACGTCCTTCGTCCCCCCTTGGACGGTCCCGCACCAGCACCATCACCCTTGACGCCCCTCCGCAGCGCGCTGTGTTCGTGACCGTTGCCTGAACGCGGTTTCAACAGATCGAGCGCGTGGAAAAAGTACTTGGCGAGGTGAACGATCGGCGCGACAGTGACCGGGGGCGCCAACGACAGGAGTTTGGATGCTTGGTATCAAAAAGGCGATCGCAGCAGTTGCGCTGACT
>JACDGA010000034.1 GCA_013815505.1 Acidimicrobiia bacterium | reverse complement strand
CGCTTCGACATCCGCGAGGCGGCGCTGTGACGCAGTCCCGCACCGCCATCCGCCGTCGCGACACGAGCCGCACCGACAGCGACGGTCCGTTGCTCGAGGTCAAGGACCTGCAGACCCACTTCAAGACGGGTCGGGGCATGGTGCGCGCCGTCGATGGCGTGACGTTCACGCTCGAGCGCGGCAAGGCGCTCGGCGTCGTCGGCGAGTCCGGCTCGGGCAAGACCGTGCTGGCACGCACGATCATGGGCCTGCTCCCACGTCAGAACGTGCACACCGCCGGCAGCGTGCGTTTCGGCGATCTCGACCTGCTCGGTCGCTCGGCGCGCGAGATGCGCCCGCTGTGGGGCACCGAGATGGCAATGGTGTTCCAGGATCCGATGTCGTCGCTCAACCCACTGATGCGCATCGGCAAGCAGATCACCGAACCGCTGCGCTTCCACATGGGCATGGGCAAGTCGGACGCCCTCGCGACCGCGGAGCGGCTGCTGCGCGACGTCCGCATCCCCGAACCGGCACGGCGGCTGCGCCAGTATCCCCACGAGCTGTCGGGCGGGATGCGTCAGCGCGTGATGATCGCCATCGCCCTCGCCTGTGGCCCCAACATGTTGTTCGCCGACGAGCCGACGACGGCGCTCGACGTCACGGTGCAGGCACAGATCCTCGACCTCATCGACGAGCAGCGCCGGGACCGCAACATGGCGGTGATCCTCGTCACCCACGACCTCGGCGTCGTCGCCAACTACACCGACGAGATCGCCGTGATGTACGCAGGTCGGCTCGTCGAGAAGGCGCCGACGAAGACGCTGTTCGCCGACATGAAGATGCCGTACACGAAAGCGTTGCTGCGCAGCATCCCGAAGCTCGACCTGCCGTCGCACACCCGCCTGGCGACCATTCCCGGCCGCCCGCCCGACCTCGTCAACCCGCCGCAGGGTTGTCGCTTCGCACCACGCTGCGCCTACGCACGCGACCGGTGCACGCAGGAGGAACCACCGTTGATCACCGCCGACGACCCCCAGCACACGTTCGCCTGCTGGTTCCCGGTCGGCTCACCCGAGCACCGCGCCCGTGACGAGGAACTGGCTGCGGCGGGCAACGTCGCACTTGCGCCAAAGGATGCGTCCTGATGGCTGGCACGGGTGACGCTCACCTGCGAGGAACCGACGCCGACATCCTGCTGCGCGTCGACGACCTCGTCGTCGAGTTCCCCGTCGGTCGTACCGGCCTCAAGGTTCACGCCGTCTCGGGCATCAGCTTCGACATCGCACGCGGCGAGACGCTTGGCCTCGTCGGCGAGTCTGGGTGCGGCAAGAGCACGACGGGACGTGCGGTCATGCAGCTCCCCGAACCGACATCCGGTGCCGTCACGTTCGAAGGGCGCGAGCTGACGTCGCTCAGCCGGTCGGAGATGCGCGAAGCGCGCACGCACATGCAGATGATCTTCCAGGACCCCATCTCGTCGCTGAACCCGCGTCGCAAGGTGCGCGACATCGTGCTCGAGCCGCTGCACATCTGGAAGAAGGGCACGAAGGCCGAGCGCGAGACGCTCGTCGACAAGGTGCTCGAAGACGTCGGCATCGACCCCGAGCGGGCGAAGACGAGCCAGGCGCACGAGTTCTCCGGTGGGCAGTGCCAGCGCATCTCGATCGCGAGAGCACTCGTGCTCGACCCGGCCCTCATCATCTGCGACGAGCCGGTGTCGGCGCTCGACGTCAGCGTCCAGGCGCAGGTGATCAACCTGCTCGAAGATCTGAAGGAGCGCTACGGGCTCACGCTGGTGTTCATCGCCCACGACCTTGCGGTCGTGAAGAACATCAGCGACCGTGTCGCCGTGATGTACCTCGGCAAGCTGTGCGAAGTCGGCCCGTCCGACGAGCTGTACCGCCAGCCGTTGCACCCCTACACGAACCTGCTCCTCGCATCGATCCCCGTACCCGACCCCGAGGCGGAGGCGCTGCCCCACGAAGTCGTCGGCGAGCCACCGTCGCCCGTGCTGCCCCCGAGCGGATGCCGCTTCCACCCGCGGTGCCCCAACGCACAGGACCGGTGCAGTGCCGAGGAGCCCAAGCTGCGCGAGATGGGCGAGGGACACTTCGTCGCCTGTCACTTCCCCGTCGAGGGGGTCGTCAGCTGGGACGAGACGGTCCTCGCCAGGCAGGTCACCACCGATGGTAGGGCGCACGACGCGAGGGACGAACCCATCACGGTCGGAGGGAACGCGACGACTCCGGTGCCAGACTCTGGCGGGTGACCCACACGCCACGCCGCTGCCTGACCGTCGTCGTCCCCTGCTACAACGAGCACGGCACCGTCGAGTTGCTGCTCGACCGGGTCCTCGCCAGTCCCTGGGTGGCGCAGGTGATCGTCGTCGACGACGGGTCGACCGACGGGACGCGTGAGCTCCTCGCCCGTGTCGACGACCCGGTCGTCGAGGTCGTGTTCCACGAGCAGAATCGTGGCAAGGGCGCCGCCCTCCGCACGGGCTTCTCGAAGGCGTCGAGCGAGTACGTCATCGTGCAGGACGCCGATCTCGAGTACGACCCTGACGAGTACGAGCTCGTGCTCGAACCACTCGAGGACGGCGACGCCGATGTGGTGTACGGCTCACGCTTCCTGTCGGGACGCCCTCACCGGGTGCTCTACTTCTGGCACTCCGTGGGCAACCGGATGCTGACGCTCGCCTCCAACATGTTCACCGATCTCAACCTCACGGACATGGAGACGTGCTACAAGGCGTTCCGTCGCGAGGTCATCCAGGCTGTCGACATCGAAGAGGACCGGTTCGGCTTCGAGCCCGAGATCACGGCCAAGATCGCCGCGATGCAGGTGCGGGTCTACGAGGTGGGCATCTCCTATTCGGGCCGAACCTATGAAGAGGGCAAGAAGATCGGTTGGCGTGACGGCGTGCGGGCGATGGTGTGCATCGTCAGGTACTCCGAGCCGGGACGGCGGGTGCGCCGCGCCCTCGGGGCCTCGAACGCCATCGGTCGACGAGCGAGCTGACCCCCACGGCGCTCGCCAACACCACGGCGGGTTCGAGCGGCGCACGGATCCTGTGCGCCCCGTAGAACACGACGGTGGTGACCAGCACGGTGACCATCACGGGCAGCAAGAGGGCACGGTCGCGGCGCCCCATCGCACGCATACCGACGACGGTCAGCGGCGCGAGCATCCAGAACGACACGACGCCGAGCCACGCCACCCACTCGAACTTGTCCTCACCGACATCGCCCGAGATCATGTTCGACACGCCGTACAGGTCGAGCGTCCTCGCCAGCCGGGCGACCACGACCACGGGGACTCGCCCGGCGTGGTCACCGATGTACTCGAACGCCAGCTCGCGCTGACGGGCCGAGCGCACCGAGGCGTCGGCGTCGTCGTCGAGCCCCTCGACATCGATGGCGCAGAACACGGTCCACGAACCGGTGTTGCCTCCCGAGTAGGTGTCGTCGCAGTTGGCGCCGATCCAGGTCGTGCCGTCGTTCGTCGTGAGGAACGTCGGCTCGTCGAATCGCGACAGGTTGAGCGCCACCCACGGTGCGACCACCACGAGCGCGGCGACGAGCACGACACCGGCGTTCATCAGCCGGCGTCCCGGCGAGTGGCGCCACACGACGAGCGCGCAAAGGGGGGCAAGCATTGCAAGCTCGCTGCGGGCGAGCGCGGCGAGACCGATGGCGATGCCGAGCGCGGCCGCCGCCCACCATCGACCGTGCTCGCGAACGGCGAGCATGCACAGGATCGTCGTGCTGACGAGCCCGATCGCGAGCGCTTCGGACATGTGGACGCTCTCGTGCATCCAGATGTTGGGATACAGCGCTGCAACGAAGACAGCCACGCGCGCGGCGAGGGGCGACAGCAGGCGACGAGCGACCACGACGAGGACGAGGAGGCCGACGACGCCGTACAGGGCCATCAGGGCCCGCTGACCGTCAGCGGTCGTGGCGGGCGACAGCAGGATCGGCGTCAGCGGACCATGCTCGGCAGTCGGGTCGCCCGTGAAGAGATCGTCGAACCCGAGGCCCTTGCGCAGCGCCTTCGCCTGCGCGGTGTACCACAGCGTGTCCGAGAACGGCACGGCGTCGCCGAGGCGGGCGATCAGCATCGCCACCCGCACGACGATCCCCATCGCCACGCCTGCGAGGATCCAGCGGTCGCCGCGGTCGACGAGACAGTCGTCGGCACCGGGCATCTGCGACACGGTAGCCACGACGGCCGTACTCTCTGGCGGACCGGTCTGCTGCTACCGTCGCTGCGTGCCAGAACGGCTGGCGTCGCAACACTCCCCCCGATCCAACGCTGCATGACCACGCTCCAGTCCGAACCCGTCGTGGTCGAACGGGTCGAGTCGACTCCTGCCCCGACCGCGACCAGCGTGGAACGTGATCGCTTCCGGCGAGCGGTCATGCTCGCCGTCGGTGTGTTCGTGGTCAGCCGCCTGTGCATGCTCGCCGCAACAGCCGTGCGCGCCGTGCAGGTCACCGTCGACGCCGGCGTCGCCGACAGGACGCCGCCGTCGGGGCCTGTCGGTCTCATGGCCGGCGTGCTCGGCGCGTGGGACGGCGAGTGGTACATGGCGATCGCGCGCACCGGGTACCCCGGCTACGTCCCCCCCGACATCACGTTCTTTCAGCTCGAGGCGCGGGCCGCGTTCTTCCCGGTCTTCCCGTTCGTCGTACGGGTCGTGCATCGCGTCGTCGCCGTCGTCGTCGACATCGACGTCACCTACATCGCGCTGGCTGTCAACACGGTCATGGCGATCGTTGCGATCGTTCTCATCGGACTGCTCGCACGGCGCATCTTCGACGTCGACGTCGCCGGCCGAACGATGGTGCTGTTCGCCATCTTCCCCGGTTCTTTCGTCCTCAGCTACGCCTACGCCGAGGCGATCTTCCTCGTTCTGGCGCTGGCGTGCCTCCTCGCACTGCTCGACGAGCGGTGGCTGCTCGCAGGCGTCTTCGCCGCCGTCGGCACGGCGACGCGGCCCAACGGCGTCGCCCTCATCGCCGCCTGTGCGATCGCCTCGATCATCGCGATCCGCAGGTCACGCGAGTGGTCGTCGCTCGCTGCGCCGCTGATGGCGCCCATCGGCATCGCCGCCTTCCACCTCTACCTCACGTTCCAGACCGGTGAGTGGGGTGTGTGGTTCCGTGTGCAGAGCGAGGCCTGGGAGGAGGGCACGAGCTTCGGGCGAACGGCCGTCAGCAACACGCTCGACTTCTTCCGCAACCCGTTCACGTCGCCGACCGACGCGATCACGGCGCTTTCGTTCCTGTGCATGCTCGGCGGCCTGTGGTGCCTGTGGAAACGCCCGCTGCCGTCCCCGCTCGTCGCCTACACGGCCGTGATCCTCGCGCTCATGCTGATCCCGGCCACCGTCACGGCCCGGCCGCGGTTCCTCTACACCGCCTTCCCGCTCCTGATCGCCGTCGCCGCGTGGTGGCCACGACGTGATCGCTACGGCTGGGAGCTGACGCTGCTCGCCTGCGGCGGTGGCCTCGCCGCGCTCACGGGTCTCTATGCCGTCTATGGGGCGATCCCGTGATGTTGCGGCCTCGTCGTCCGCTGCGCTTCCTCCTCGCGCCTTGTGTGCCTCGTCGCTGGCGCTTCCCTCGGCACGCGACCGTGGCAATGAACATCCATGTTCGGGGGTGCTCGTGAAGTTGCGGATGCGAGTGCCGGCGTTACGGTTTGCGGATGCGTTGGTGGCGCATGATCTTCCTCGGCTCAGTGCCGACCGGCGGGCGGCGGCGGTGGCGTTCGCGCAGAGCCGCCTCGCCGTGCTGCCCTCACCGATGAGCTTCGGCGTCGGGGCGGTCGGCGCCGTCGTCGCCATCGTCGGCGCAGTCGTCGGCCACGCCCGACTCGCCGGGTTCCTCGCCCGCCGGCCCGTGCCAGTCGTGCGCGACTACGTACGGCTGCTGCGTTCGTTGTCGATCGCCTACGTGTGGGAGACGTGGCCCGACAGCCGTGCCGACGGGAGCGCGCCGTGAGCGATGTCACCCACACGGCCACGCCGTGGCCCGCGGCGAACTCGTCGGCCGAGGTCGTCGTCGTCGGCTCGGGTGCCGGCGGTGCGCCGACAGCGGCGCTGCTCGCCGAGGCGGGGCTCGACGTGCTCGTGATCGAGGAGGGACCGTGGGTCGCGCAGGGCGAGGTGGTGCCGTTCTCGCTCGACCAGATGCACCGCCAATACCGGTCGCGAGGGGTCACGGTCGCGCTCGGCAAGCCGTCGATCGCGTACACCGAGGGTCGCTGCGCCGGCGGTGGCAGCGAGATCAACAGCGGCCTGTACTGGCGGCCACCCGCCAGCCTCTTGTCACGCTGGCGGGACGAGTACGACCTCGCCACGCTCGATCCCGACGAGGTCGAGCGGATCCTCGACGAGATCGAGGTCGCGCTGTCCGTGCAGCTCGTGCCCGGCGCGCCGACCGCACCGAGTGAGGTGCTGCGCCGCGGTGCGGCGGCGCTCGGATGGCGCCATGACGAGGTGCCGCGGTGGATGACCTACCCCGACGGCGATGATGCGAGCCGTGGGCGCCGTCAGAGCATGACCGAGACGTATCTCCCACGGGCGACGCAGGCAGGGGCACGGATCGTCACGGGCGCGAGGGTGGACCGCATCACGATGCGTGCCGGCCACGCGAACGGGGTGGACGTCACGACCGACGACGACGCCCGGCGCCACATCGCATGCCGTCACGTCGTCGTCTGCGCCGGCGCGATCCACACCCCTGCGCTGCTGCAGCGGTCCGGGATCCGTCGCAACGTCGGCGCATCGCTGGCGATCCATCCGACGGTCAAGCTGGCGGCTCGCTTCCCAGAGACGATGAACGTCCCCGACGACGTCCCGGTCCACCAGGTGAAGGAGTTCGCGCCGCTGCTGTCGTTCGGTGGGTCTGCGTCGCACCCCGGGCTCGTGGCGCTCTCGCTCGCCGACGCGTGGGACCGGTTCGGATCTCGCATCGTCGACTGGGAGCGGATGTCCGTCTACTACGCCGCCATCACTCCCCAGGGCCGCGGCCGGGTTCGTGCGCTGCCCGGGTTCGCCGACCCGCTCGTGACGTACCGCCTCACACGCCGTGACCAGGCACTCCTCGGCAGAGGACTCGCCCGCCTCTCGCTCGTCATGCTTGAGGCCGGTGCCGACGAGGTCTACCCGTCGTTCCGGGGGGCGTCCGTCGTCTCGTCGAGGTCGGACGTCGCCGAACAGCAGCGGCAGTTCAGCGCCACACGTGCGACCGTGATGTCCGTGCATCTCTGCTCGACCGTGCCGCTCGGCGGGACCCGCTCGGCGCAACGCGGCACCGACGAGTGGGGCGCCGTACCCGGCGTCGGCAACGTGACGGTGAACGACGCCTCGTTGCTGCCCGACGCTCCCGGCGTCAACCCGCAGGCCACCGTCATGGCGCTGGCCATCCGCAACACCCGCCACCACCTCGCCACCGACCGATTCGCCAGGAGCGACGCGTGATCTCGCGATTGGCTCCCGACGTCACGGTCGTCACCGGCGCCGCCGGCTGGCTCGGCAGCGCGCTGATGGCGCGCCTCGGCGCGCAACGGCCCGACGGTCTCGTCGCGCTCGTCCACGACGAGACCGACCGCGACGCCGTGCTGACGCTCGCCCCGCAGGCGAGGGTCGTGGTCGGTGACGTGTCCGACCGCTCGGGGATCGACGCCCTGTTCGCCGGCCTGACGGGCGACGTCGACGTGATCCACACGGCAGGTGTCATCCACCCGCGACGCGTGGCCGACTTCGAGACCGTCAACTCGATCGGCACCGCCAATGTGCTCGCCGCCGCGGCACGCGCCGGCGCCCGCCGCGTCGTGCACGTCTCGTCGAACAGCCCGTTCGGCACGAACCCCGACGTCACGGACGTCTTTCGCGGCGACGAGCCGTACGACCCGTACTACGGCTACGGACGCTCGAAGATGCACGCCGAGGGCCACGTCGCCGATGCCGTCGAGCGCGGGCTCGACGCCGTGATCGTGCGACCGCCGTGGTTCTACGGCCCGCACCAGCCGGCGCGCCAGACGACGTTCTTCACGATGATCCGCAAGGGGCGCTTCCCGGTGATCGGCTCGGGACGCCAGCGCAGATCGATGGTCTATGTCGACAACCTCGTCGACGGTGTGCTGCTCGCCGAGCTGGTGCCGACGGCACCTGGGCGGGCGTGGTGGATCGCCGACGAGCGTCCCTACGAGCTGAACGAGATCGTCGACACCGTGGGCAGGGCGCTGCGCGACGAGGGCTTCGACGTCCGCCCGAACCGCACCCGCGTGCCTGCGATCGTCGGGAGGGTTGCAGAGTTCGCTGATGCGGCGATTCAGCGCACCGGTCGCTACCAGCAAGCAGTGCACGTCCTCGGCGAGATGGACAAGACCATCGCCGTCGACATCTCGTCGGCGACGACCGAGCTCGGCTACCGACCTGCTGTCGCGCTGCACGACGGCATGCGCGCCAGCATCCGCTGGTGTCGCGACCAGGGGATCCTCCTGTGACCGTCGCGCTCGTCACCGGCGGCAGCGGCTACTTCGGCATGCTGCTCGCAGAGCACCTCCGCGCCGGCGGGGACGAGGTGCGGGTCTTCGATCTCCGTGACGCCTCCGACCGTCATCGCGACGTCGAGTTCGTGGCCGGCGACATCCGCGACGCCGCCGCAGTGCGGGCGGCCGTCGACGGTGTCGACGTCGTGTACCACAACGTCGCCCAGGTGCCACTCGCAAAGGATCTCGACGAGCTGCGCAGCGTCAACGTCGACGGCACGGTGCGACTGTTGGAGGCGTGCGCCGACGCTCGCACCGCCAAGGTCGTGCACACGTCGTCGAGCGCCGTGTTCGGGGTGCCGGCGACGAACCCGGTGCTCCCGACAACCGTGCCGAAGCCCGTCGAGGAGTACGGCCACGCCAAGCTCGCCGCCGAGTGGGCATGCCTCGCAGCGTCGAGTCGGATCGCGCCCCACGTCGACGTCTCGATCGTGCGTCCACGCACGATCCTCGGCCACGGCCGCCTCGGCATCTTCGGCATCCTGTTCGACTGGATCGCCGACGGTGCCGATCCGTTCGTGCTGGGTGACGGCGCCAACCGTTACCAGTTCGTCCATGCGGACGACCTCGCGTCCGCCTGCGTGAAGGCCGGTCGCCGCCCCGGCCCCGCCGTGTTCAACATCGGCACGGATCGCTTCGGTACGATGCGCGAGGCGCTCGAACACCTCTGCGACCACGCTGGCACCGGCTCGACGGTGCGTTCGCTGCCGATCGGCGCGACGTCGACGGCGATGCGCCTCAGCGCGAGGGCGGGGCTCACTCCGTTCGCGCCGTATCACTGGCTGATGTACTCGAAGTCGCTGTGGTTCGACATCACGCACGCCACCGAGGCGCTCGACTGGTCACCTCGGTGGTCGACCGACGAGATGATGGCGCAGTCCTACGACTGGTTCGTCGCCAACCGGTCACGGACGAATGAACCCGGCGCCTCCCACCACCGGCGCAGCGCACGCAGTACGGCGCTCGACGCACTGAAGCGGGCAACCAAGGCCTTCTCATGATGGCGGGCTCACCGTCCGCTGCGCTTCCGGCTCGCGCCGCGTGTGCCTCGTCGCTGGCGCTTCCCTCGGCACCAGCGATCACACCGTCTCGGGGTTCTCGATGACTGCCCTGTCGATGCGCCGTCTCCTCGATCACGTCGATCGTGCCGGCATTGCGCTCCTCGCGCTGCTCGCCTACGTCCCGACGCTGCTGTCGTCGCCGGGCACGATGCCGGCCGACACCAAGGCCTACCTCTACCTCGACCCAGGGCGCCTCACGACCGACGCGCCGTGGACGTTCGACCCCCGCCAGTTCGCCGGCTGGGTGCCCCATCAGCACATCACCTACCTCTGGCCGTCGGGTCCCTGGTACTGGTTCTGGGACAAGGTCGGGGCGCCGGACTGGCTTGCCCATCGTCTCTGGCTCGGCACCATCTTCCTGATCGCCGGGCTCGGCGTGCGCTGGCTCGCACGACACCTCGGGCTCGGCCCGGCGGCGGGGCTCGTCGCGGCGCTCGTCTACCAGCTGTCGCCGTATGTCCTGCCGTACGTGTCGCGGACCTCCCTGATGCTGCTCCCGTGGGCGGGCCTCGGATGGATCGTGGCACTCATCATCCGTGCCGCGACGCGTTCGAGCTGGCGTGACGCCGGCGTGCTGGCGCTCGTCATCGCCACGGTGGGCTCACCGAACGCGACCGCGCTGGCGATGATCGCGCCGGCACCTGTGCTCTGGCTCGTACACGCCGCTTGGGGTCAGCTCATCACGTGGCGCCGGGCAGCCATCACGACGGTCAAGGTGGGTGTCTTGTCGCTCGGCGTGTCGCTGTGGTGGATCGCGATGCTGATGGTGCAAGGACGCCACGGCGCCGACGTGCTCGGGTACTCCGAATCCTTGGAGGCCGTCTCGCAGTCGTCGGTCTCGTCCGAGGTGCTGCGCGGCCTCGGCTACTGGCTGTTCTACCTCCGCGACGCCTACGCGCCGACGACGACGGCGTCGTCGGACTACATGACGAACGAGGCCCTGATCCTCGCCGGGTTCACCGTGCTCGTCGCCGGCGTCGCCGGTCTCGCGCTGACGTCGTGGCGCCACCGCCGCTTCGCCATCTGGTTGTTCGCCGCCGGCACGATGCTCGCCGTCGGTGTCCACCGCCTCGGCGACCCCTCGCCCGCCGTGAGCGCCCTTGTCGGTGACACCGAATC
>JACDGA010000211.1 GCA_013815505.1 Acidimicrobiia bacterium | reverse complement strand
CGACCTGCGCTGCCACGACCTGCGGACCCACACCTCCGACGTGCACCGCACGGTCGACGACGCGCCGTTCGGCGGCGGCGCCGGCATGGTGCTGCGGCCCGAGCCGGTGTTCGCCTCGGTCGAGGCGTCACAGTGCCAGCGCCCGCTGCTGCTGCTGAGCCCCGCAGGACGACGCTTCGACCAGCAGATGGCCGACGAACTGTCACGCGGTGACGGTTTCAGCCTGCTCTGCGGGCGCTACGAAGGCGTCGACGATCGCATCCGTCAGCACCTCGTGAACGGCGAGATCAGCGTCGGCGACGTCGTGCTGTCGGGAGGCGAGGTCGGCGCCTGCCTCGTGATCGAGGCCGTCGCGCGCCTGCTCGAAGGCGCGATGGGCAACGCCGAGAGCCCACTCGACGAGAGCTTCGGCGAGTCCGGGCTCCTCGAACAGCCCGTGTTCACACGGCCCGCCGACTTCCGCGGCTGGACAGTGCCCGACGTGCTGCGCAGCGGCGACCACCGCCGGATCGCCGAGTGGCGACGCGCCCAGGCGCTACACCGCACGATCGCCGCCCGTCCCGATCTCATCGACGCCCGTGGCGGGCTCTCCGCGCACGACGAGACGCTGTTGGAAGAGTTCGACCCGCTCCCGTATCCTTGACAGGCCCCGACGGCCCCGATCCTCCGAGATCGATCTCCGACACGCTCTCCGACCGAAGGCTCATGCCATGAAATCCACCGACTTCATCGACACCGATTCGCTCCGCGACGACATCCCCGACTTCTCGCCCGGCGACGAGGTCAAGGTGCACGTGCGCGTCGTGGAGGGCGGCAAGGAGCGAGTCCAGATCTTCCAGGGCAACGTCATCGGTCGTCAGGGCGGCGGCATCCACGAGACCTACACCGTGCGCAAGCTGAGCTACGGCGTCGGTGTCGAACGCACCTTCCCCGTGCACGCACCCACGGTGTCGCGCATCGAGGTCGTGCGTCGCGGCGACGTGCGCCGCTCGAAGCTCTACTACCTCCGTGGCCGCACCGGCCGCGCGGCGAAGATCCGCGAGAAGCGCGACTTCTAGGCCGAACAGGTTCGCGCCACCGACAGGCGCTGGCAGATCGTGCGCCCCCGAGGCACACCCCAATCGCTGGACACGGGGAGACGTGGACATGGCGGGCCAGGGACAGGTCGGGCGCAACAACAACCACCACCTTGCCGCGGTCGCGCGTGGACGCTGGGGCGAAGACCTCGTGGCGAGAGCGTACGTGCGCGCCGGGTACCGCATCGTCGCCCGCAACTGGCGGTGCGAGCTCGGTGAGATCGACCTCGTCGCAGCGCGTGACGACACGATCGTGATCTGCGAGGTGAAGGCCCGGCGCAGCGATCGCTACGGACCGGCCGCTGCCGCCGTGACACCGGCGAAGCAGGCGCGCCTGCGCCGCCTCGCCGCGCGCTGGCTCGCCGACACCGCAGTGTCGGGGGTGACCGTGCGCTTCGACGTCGCCGCCGTCACAGGCGTGCAGCTGGACATCATCTCCGCCGCCTTCTGATCGGTAACGTCGCTAACAATGAGCACGGCCATGGTGCACCAATGAGCGACCAGGACATCGTCGTCGATCGGCAAGGCGACGGCGTGGTGACCATCACGCTCGACCGACCCCGGCGCAAGAACGCCATCACCGAGGAGATGTGGCGTTCACTCACCGCGATCTGTCACGAGATCGCCGATCGTGGTGACGATCGTGCCGTCGTAATCACCGGTGCCGGTGGCGAGTTCTGCTCGGGCGCCGATCTGTCGGGCGAGAGCGGGGGCGAACGGCACCGCCTGTTCAAGATGCACGTGGTCGGCGACTGCTGCCTCGCCGTCGCCAACCTTCCCCAGCCCACCATCGCCAAGGTGTCGGGCGTGGCCGTCGGCGCCGGCATGAACCTCGCCCTGGCCTGCGACCTCGTGGTCGCCGATTCGACCGCACGGTTCTCCGAGATCTTCTCCAAGCGTGGGCTGAGCGTCGACTTCGGTGGGACGTGGAGCCTGCCGCGCCGCATCGGTCTGCACCGGGCGAAGGAACTGGCGCTGCTCGCCGACATCATCGACGCCGCGGAGGCCGAGCGGATCGGGCTCGTCAACCGTGTCGTCGATCCGAGTGCGCTCGACGCATTCGTCGCCGACTGGGCCGCTCGGCTCGCCGCAGGGCCACCGATCGCGATGGCGCAAACGAAGGCGATGCTCAACAACTCGGCGGGGATGTCGCTGGCAGAGGCGCTGGAGGCCGAGGGCGCGGCGCAGGCACTCAACTTCTCGACGAGTGACACCGCAGAGGCGATGAAGGCGTTCCTCGACAAGCGTGAGCCGCGCTTCGAGGGCCGCTGACGATTTGCGCTGCCACGAACGGCGAAGGCACGTTCCGTAGGCTGGCGCCGTGATCGTGCCCCGACAGGCCGTGCCTGCGCTCGCCACCGCGGCGACGGTGCTCGTGGCGCTCGTCGGGTTCTCCGGGTCCGGTTCGGGGGCGCCGTCGGCGGTGCCGACGCTGGTGCCGACGTCGTCGACGCTGGTGCCGACGTCGTCGACGCTGGTGCCGACGTCGTCGACGCTGGTGCCGACGTCGTCGACGCTGGTGCCGACGTCGTCGACGCTGGTGCCGACGTCGTCGACGTTGTTCACCGGCCCGACCGTCAGCAACATCCCGGCGGCGACCACGACGACGGTCGTCGCTGCATCCACCACCACCTCGACGACTCAGGCGCGGTCCACCTCGTTGATCCCGATCCCTGCCGGTTGTGACACTCCGCCGCCGGCGCAGGTGATCTTCGTCGGCGAGATCGTCGACATCGGCACGTCGAACGGGACCGCTCGGTACGAGCTCCGCCAGGTGCGGGCGGGCGAGACGGGTGGCCGGGAGCGCTCCAACCTGCTCGACGTCCGCTACGGCGAGGACATCCGCTTCCTCGACATCGGCAGCCAGTACCTCGTCGGCGCCGCCGTCGACGAGGAGTCGGAGGGTCTCGTCTCTAAGGTGCGCGAGGACGCGCAGCTCTTCGGCGGGAACGAGGTGCTCGACGTCGGCGAGACCGATGTCGACTGCCCGACGCTCGAGGACCCCGTGCGCACGCTGACCGTGACCGGACGTGACATCGAGACGGGGCTGCTCAGCCCATTGTCAGGTTCGTCCGATCGCATCGCGCGTGCGATCCTTGTGCCGGCTGGGGTCGCCGTCGTGGCCGTCGTCGCGCTGGCCGTCGTGCGCTGGATCCTGACGGGGCTGTTCCGAGGCGCCGGTGCCATGGTCGGCGCCAGCCGGGTGTCTGCCCGCCGCAAGCGTTGGCGCTGAGTTGTGAGTGCTCGCCCTGGACATCCACATGGAAGGGAGCGAGTCCCGACGCACGCGTGTACGGCTACCTCGACGACCACATCCACATCAGCGCCTTCCGCTTCCTCGGCGGACGGTTCCACTGCGGACGACCGTGGAGCCCTTACGGCGTCACGGTGGCGATGCGGGACTGCGCCGACCATCAGCCCAACGGCGCCGCTGCGGTCTTCGAGAACTTCCTCGCCAACGGGAGCCCCGTCGGCACCCACGACACCGAGGGTTGGCCGAGCTTCGAGGGCTGGCCGCGCTCGGAGTCGCTGACCCACGAGGGCACCTACTGGCGCTGGATCGAGCGATCGTGGCGTGGCGGTGTGCGGATCATGGTCAACGACGTCGTCGAGAACCGCGCGCTGTGCGAGATCTACCCGCTGAAGCAGAACGACTGCGATGAGATGGTGAGCGCACGTCGACAGATCGACGACATGTACGACCTGCAGGATTACATCGACGCCCAGTACGGCGGACCCGGCCGCGGGTTCTTCCGTGTCGTCACGTCCTCGACATAGGCACGGCGCGTGATCAACGACGGCAAGCTCGCCGTCGTCCTCGGCATCGAGGTGTCCGAGACGCTCGGGTGCGGTCAGTTCCGGGGCACGCCGATGTGCGATCGGGCGACGATCTCGCGAGAGCTCGACGACCTGCACCGTCGCGGCGTGCGCTCGCTGTTTCCCGTGCACAAGTTCGACAACGCGCTGGGGGCACGCACTTGGACGAAGGCGCCACCGGCGTGCTGGTGAACGTCGGCAACCGGTACGTGACGGGCAAGTCTGGAGCGCCAACCAGTGCCCGGGTGCCCCCGATCACGACAACGAACCGACGAACCCGTTGGGGATGA
>JACDGA010000210.1 GCA_013815505.1 Acidimicrobiia bacterium | reverse complement strand
GACGGGAGCTGACCGAGATGGAATGGTCGATCACCGTGTGGGACGAGCCCCAGCTCGTGTACGTCGCCGTGCCGAAGGCCGCCAATACCGCCGTGAAGGCGGCCCTGCTCACGTCGTACGTGCGCAAACAGAAGTGGCGCAATCCGCACGCTGCCTCGATGCCCTACGTCGAGGCGACGAAAGCCGAGCTGCTCGACCGCTACCGAGCGCACCTCACGTTCACGGTCGTGCGTGAGCCCTTCGACCGGTTCGTGTCGTTCTGGGCGGACAAGGTCGCCGGCAACGGTTGGTACTCTGCGCTCGGCCGCCAGGGTTTCACGCCCGGCATGGGCTTCGAGGAGGCGGCGCTCGTGGCCGCCGGTTTGCCCGACGAGACGACCGATCCCCACCTGCGATCGCAGTCCGAGCGGCTGACACACGCCGACGGGTCGTTCGTCGCGCAGCTCGTGCTGCGCTTCGAGGATCTGCTGGCGGACTGGGAGGCGCTGCGCCGGATCGCCGCCGCCCGCTCGAGCACTCCGCTCGCGGCGATCGAGGCGCGACGCCAGAGCGTGCACCTACGTCCTGACCACTACTTCACGCCCCGTGCCGAGGAGGCCATCTGCGAGCGCTATCGCGCCGACTTCGAGCTGCTCGGCTACCCCACCGCGCTCGGTGCAGTCGCCCCCACCGGTGGCTCTGCGCTGCATCGCCTACAGCAACTCGTGTGCGAGCGTCCCGACGTCGTCGTGATCGACGCCGCCGGGGCGGACCCGGTTCGTCGACAGCTCGTGCGTGATGCCGGTGGCGTCTATCTCGCCCGCGCCGACCGCGACCGGCCGGAGGGGCAGATCACGTCGCTCGCTGCGACACTCGCGTCGTTCGACGAGTCGATCACCACCGTCGTGCTGCACGGTGCCGCACCGGACGCCGAGGTGGACTCGCTGCCGAGCACCGCGGTGCGCCTCCGAGTCGACTGAGCGAAGCGAGGTCGTGCGGGAGCGCGAACGCCAGTGAGCCTCACGCCGATGGGGTCCGGGGGCGCAGCCCCCATGGAGGGTCGACTGAGCCAACGCTGGGCACGGGCTCGAGCCCGTCAACCAGCGTGGGTCGCCTGGTACTGCTGCTCCAGCCGGTCGAGGCGCCAGCGGCAGGACTCGCGCTCGACGCGGAAGAAGGGCGACGGATCGACGCGCTCGTCGACGCGCTCGAAGATGGCTCTGACGCTCTCGTTGCCCGTGACGAGCCGGAAGCCGAACTGCATCGCCAGCATGGACAGGCTGGCGAGGCTGAAGTCGTAGACGTGCGCGATCTGCAGGTAGCCCAGCAGGTCGCTGTCGTACGCCTGGTCGATGTGGTGCAGGCCCGGCACGGCCATGACGAGCAGGCCACCGATGGGCAGTCGGCGTGCGCACTCCTCGAGCTCGTTCTCCGCCTCGGAGATGTGTTCGAACACGTGGTGGTAGTAGATCGCGGCGGGCGCCTCATCGTCGGCGAGACTCGACAGCTTGCCGACCCGAAGGTCGTACCCGAGGCGGATGCCGATGTCCATGAACGTCGCGTCGAGGTCGAGCCCGATGACTCGGTAGCCCCGGTCGGCGAACTTGCTCGCCACCATGCCGGCCGAACAGCCGACCTCGACGACGAGGTCGTCGGCGCCGATGCGGTCGGCGAAGACGGGTTGTCGATGGACCCAGTCGACGAAGCGCGCCGGTCGTCGCGAGGCCCGGTCACGCCACTGCGCCTCTGTGACGATCTCCTCGGCCCCTTCGTAGAGCGGTCGGTAGTGGCGGGCGTAGAACTCGTCGTAGAACGACTGCGGCGGCCGCGGCTCGGCCTGCACGAGGCCGCAGCAGGCGCACATGGCGGTCGGGAACGGCAAGCCGTTGCGCTCGGTCTCGGCAACCGGCTCGTACTCGTCGCCGTGGCAGATCGGGCAGTGATGGTGTTCGAGGCCGTGCGCCTGCATCTGCGCGGCGACGATGCGGTGCTCGGCCTCCTGCACGGCAGCTTGCTCGGGCACCTGCTTGCGGTACACCGGGTGGATGCCGGTCGTCGGCGTCCATCGCAGCCGCTCCGGCACAGCTCGCGTCGGTCGCTTCGGCGTGCGCCGAGCTGGAGGAGCGAGCAGCGTGCGTACTCGCTCGAACCGCTCGGCGAACCGCTCACGCCACGCCGCATGGAGCGCAGAGTCGACCTCGTAGAGCGCCTCGATCTGCTGACGCTGCGCGACGCTGGCCATGTCGCGAGGACGGATCGGGGGGCGGCGCACGGCGTCGGGCATCGCCCGCAGCCCGAGCTCGGCCCCGATCGCGACGTACGAGGCGTCGAACTCGTCGTCGATGGCGACGACGGTGAACCGCTCGCGCAGCACCGCGTCGGCCATTCGCTGCAGTTGTTCGTCGGGGAGCTGCGCCGCCGCGCCGAGCGGATGCTCTTGGTCAGCGAAGTCGGGATGAAGGATCGCCAGGCGACACGCCGTCGGGTTGCGGCGACCACGGGACTGCGCATCGGCGATGACGGTGTCGATCGTCGCCGCTGACCCGCCATCGCGGGTGGCCCGGTCGACGAAGCTGCCGACCGGCTCGGGGAGCATCGTCAGCCACGGGGTGTCGGGCGGCGTCGAGAGGGCATGCGGGCCGACGAGATGGATCACCTGTGGCAGGCGTGCGGCGTGCAGCGCCTCGAGGTCGAGCGCAGCGAGCGCGTCGGCATCGTCGACAGCGTGCGCTCCGGAGCCGTAGACGACCCCGAGCGCGTCGGCCAGCACCGCGCTGTCACGGCCCGGCAGGTCGTAGACGACTGCGAGCGGGTGCGGCTCGCTGGCGGCGACGGCATGGCGGGCGGCGAGGAACGCACGGTCGACGGGACGGGGTCCCTTCGCCCTGATCCATCGCCGGTCGAGCTCGTCCTCGTGGTCGACGAGGAAGGCGACGAGCTCTTTCCACCGACTTGCGCGACTCAGCGCCGACGCCTGCTCCTGCAGGTCGCGGCGACGGTGTTCGTCGAACACGGTTCAGCCGGCGGCGCTGGACACGAGCGGTCGCGTGCGGCGGAACAACGTGTTCTCGCCCTTCGTGATCTCGTCGTATTCGCCGAAGTGCCGGTCGAGCGCCGCGACGACCGGCTCGCGGCAGCCCTTCGTGAAACGGTCATGGAGCTCGATGACGATCTCGTTGACGTGATCGAGCCACTCCGTGTTCTTCTCGAACAGGTAGCGCTCGGCCGCTTCGATGTCGATCTTTACGAGGTCGACGGTCTCGAACCCGAACTCGTCCATCAGCATCGGCATCGTGGTGGCACCGAAGGCCGACTCGTCGTTCGGCTCGGCCTCAGCGACGCGGTACGCCCACGCGTTGGCACCGGGATTGGTGATGCGCAGTCGCGAGGGGCTGTGCCAGATGGCGCTCTCGACGACGTCGATGGCCCTGCCGGCGCCGGCAAGCGCGACGTTGACCTCGGCCGCGACGACGTTCTCGTGACTCGGCTCGATGGCGACGATCCTCGCCTCGGGGAAGCGCCGGTGGTAGTACACGGCGGCGTAGCCGACGTTGGCGCCGAGATCGATGATCGTGCGTGGCGACGTGTGGTCGAAGGCGTAGTCCTCGCGCACGAAGACCTGGTTGAACGTCGGCCAGTCCGTCGTGCCCTTGCGGATCATCTGCGTGCCGTAGACGGGATCGGACACGACCATCGTTTGGTCGAGCGTGAACCCGCCGTGACGGATCGCCGCTGCCGTGCGTGACCACGGTCGCTGCTCGACGAGGTTGTCGAGGTGACGACGAGCGCGCCTGACGAGAGATTTCGGGGCTTTCGTGGCGGCCCGGCGCCAGCCGTACCTGCGAACGGCGCGGTCGAGCACCGTGGGCATCATCACCCGGTGGAGGCTATCAATCGGCCGGGACGTAGGGGATGAGAAGCCCGTCGAGGTTGTCGACCTCGCGAAGGCGCGCCTCGAGCTTCGGCGCGATCGTCACGACGTTGCCTTTCGTGCGGCGGGTCTCGTTCACCCGCGGCATCTCACGCACGAGCTCGGGCCGCTCGAAGCCGACGTCGCGCAGCAGCCACTCGAGGTCTCGCGTGAGGTGCTCGCTGCGCAGCGCGTGCGTCGTGCCGTTGAGGAAGTCGCAGTACATCGAGCGCACGAAACCGTTGGGGAACTCGGTGAGCATCTTCTGCACGAAGCGCGGGAACGTGCGTGCGCCACCCGTCACGT
>JACDGA010000033.1 GCA_013815505.1 Acidimicrobiia bacterium | reverse complement strand
TCTTCACCGGCCGTGCTGCCGGTCTCTGCCTCGTCGCTGGCGCTTCCCTCGGCAGCTGACGACGAGTCGCTCACATCTTCACCGGCGGTGCTGCCGGTCTCGTCGCTGGGGGTTGTTTCGGCGGCGACTTCGTCGGGGGTGGTGTCGGCCTCTGCGGCTTCGGGGCCGGAGACGGTCGAGGCCTCGACGGGCTCGGCCGGTGCGTTCGCGGGAGCCGAGTCCTGGTCGGCGGCGACCACCTTGCTGGCAGCGAAGCGCGCGTCGCGGTCGGCAGCGGCCTGGGCCGCCTGGCGGCGGGCGTTGGCCTGTGCGGCTTCGAACGCAGCCTCGTCCTCGGCGCTGCGCGGTGCCGGCTCGGCGGCGGCTGGTGCTCGCCGGTTGGCGACGTAGCGACCCTCGATCACGGCCTCGGCGATGACACGGGCGAACAACGTGTTGGCGCGGATGGCGTCGTCGTTGCCCGGCATCGGGTAATTGACGAGCTCGGGGTCGACGTTGGTGTCGACGACCGCGACGACGGGGATGCCGAGCTTGTTCGCCTCGGTGACGGCGATGTGCTCCTTCTTCGTGTCGAGCACGAAGATCGCATCGGGGCGGGCCTTCATGCCACGGAGACCGCCGAGGTTGCGCTGCAACTTCTCGAGCTCGCGGCTTAGCATCAGCGCTTCCTTCTTCGGCATCTGCTCGAAGTCGCCTGCCGACTTCATCCGCTCGTACTCGAGCATCTTGCCGATGCGCTTGGAAATCGTGTCGAAGTTGGTGAGCATCCCGCCGAGCCAGCGTTCGTTGACGAACGGCATGTTGCACTTCTCGGCGTAGCTGCGGATCGGGTCCTGCGCCTGCTTCTTCGTGCCGACGAACAGCAGGGTGCCGCCCCTGGCGACGAGGTCGCGCACGTACCCGTAGGCGGAGTCGACCCGGCCGAGCGTCTGCTCGAGGTCGATGATGTAGATGCCGTTGCGCTCACCGAAGATGAAGCGCTTCATCTTCGGATTCCAACGCCGGGTCTGGTGGCCGAAGTGGGCCCCTGCCTCGAGCATCTGCCGCATGGTGATGACAGCCATGGGTCTCTCTACTTTCTGCGGTTGTGTACCTGCGCCGGCGCCGGAGCGACCGCAGTGAGCGCAGATACCAGTGATTCGATGGATGGGCTGCCCGGCCGGCGGACGCCTGCCGAGCGGCGAGTCAGTGTACCGCGAGGAGCCGAAGCTCAGCGCAGGACCTCGACATGGACGAGCATGACCTCAGAGGTCATCGCCATCGTGCACCGCCACCGTCATGGTGGACGTCATGAGCAACACGACCAACACCGCACCCGAAGCCCAACCCAGCCTCGACGCCGCGACGAGTGCCGTCGACGCCTACCTCGCGACGTGGAACGAGACCGATCCCACCGCTCGAGCCGAGCGCTGCTCCGCAAGCCTCGGCGACGACATCTGGTACCGCGACCCGATGCTCGAGTCCGACGGCCTCGAGGCCTACGGCGAGATGATCGCCGCCGTGCAGGCGCAGTTCCCGGGGTTCGAGATGCGCCGGACGAGCGACGTCGACCTCCACCACGACGTCGTCCGCTTCGAGTGGGCGCTCGGCCTTCCGGGGGAGGACCCGGCGATAGCAGGTCTCGACGTCGCCAAGCTCGACGCCGGCGGCAAGTTGCACCGCATCATCGGCTTCGTGCCGGCGCGCACACCCGGCGCTGCAGCCGAATAGCTTGCGACGGATGCCGACGGTGATGGTGGGTTCCATGCTGCGCGACTGGCGTCTCGACCGGCGTCGCAGCCAGATGGATCTCGCCATCGACGTCGGCGTCTCGACGCGCCACCTGAGCTTCGTCGAGACCGGGAAGTCAAAGCCCTCGCCGGAGCTGGTGCTCGCCCTCGCCGAGCACCTCGACGTGCCCCTGCGCGAACGCAACTCGATGCTCCTCGCCGCCGGCTACGCACCGCGCTACTCCACGACCTCGCTCGATGCCGACGCGCTCGCCAGCGTGCGCGCCGCACTGGCTCAGCTGATCGAGGCCCACGACCCGTTCCCCGCTGTCGTCGTCGACCGTCACTGGAACGCCGTGATGGTGAATCGCGGCGCGATGGCGTTCACGGTCGGCGTCGCCGAGCACCTCCTCGGTCCGCCGCTCAACGTGTACCGCCTCACGCTCCATCCCGACGGCATGTCGCGCCACATCGAGAACCTCGACGAGTGGGCGACGCATCTGCTCGGCACGCTTGCCCGGCAGGTGGCCGCGACCCGCGATCAGGGCCTGCGCGAGCTCCTTCAGGACGTCAGCGCGTATCCCAACGTCGTCCACCTGGAACGATCCTGGCGGGCACGCGACCGTGCACCGTCCGTGGTCGTTCCGCTCCGACTGCGCACCGGCGGCCGTGTGCAGTCGTGGTTCTCGACGAACACGACGATCGGCACGCCCGTGGACATCACGCTCGACGAGCTCCACGTCGAGCTGTTCCACCCCGCCGACGAGGCGACGGCTCGACTCGTCCGCGCAAGCGACTAAGGCTCACGGGCGACGCAGCGAACTCCGTCCGGTGCCGTCCGCGGCGCTGTGCCGTCGAGCGGGATCAGCCTCGGTCGGCGCTGGAGCCTGCCGAGCACGCCGGTCGGATCGAGGTAGGTATCACCGTCCCGCCAGCCGAAGTGGAGCCGAGACCCGGCGACGGCGATCTGGTCACCGACGTCGACGTGCGCGCCACGACCGACCTCGGCACGAGCCAGCATCCCGTAAGTCGTCCGAGTGCCGTCAGCATGCTGGACCACGACATACGTGGTGCCGGCGACGCTGCCCGAGAACGTGACCGTTCCCGATGCGGCGGCGATGACCTCGTGCCCGGTCGTCGGACCGAACTCGATCCCACGATTGCCCGCACACCACTCACACGGGGGTTGGCGGAACGGATCGGTCACGGGCGCATCGACGGGCGCAACGAAGCAGGTGCCTGCAGCGAGCAGGCCGAACAGCGGTGCCGCCATGGCAAGGTTCCTCCAGTGGACGTCGAGGTCGTCAGACGAGCCCGCCAGCGTGCAGCCGCGCTCGCAGGCGCATCACGGCCGTGATGCGCAGCTGCGACACGCGACTCTCCGTCACGCCGAGGACGTCACCGATCTCGGACAACGTGAGCCCCTCTTCGAAGTACAGGGCGACGACGAGCTTCTCTCGCTCGGGAAGCGTGCGCAGGGCACGGAACATCGCGGTGCGCAGCTCTCGCGCCTCGACGAGCGCCGCCGGCTGCTGGGGTGCGCCACCGTCGAGCGACGACGGCTCGGCGCCCGCCTCGAGCGCGTGCTCGAGCGTGCCGACGACCGTCGATGCCACCGACCCGATCCACTCGGCGAGCTGATCGTCGTCGAGCCCCAAGGACGAGGCGAGCTCGGGCTCGGACGGCGAGCGACCCTGGCTGCCCTCGAAGTCGGCGATGGCACGCTCGATCTGGCGCGCCCTCGCCCGCACCGAACGCGGCACCCAGTCGAGTTGACGCAGCCCGTCGTAGATCGCGCCACGGATGCGTGGGGTGGCAAACGTCTCGAATCGCACACCGTGCGCAGGATCGAACCGCTCGATGGCGTCGATGAGGCCGAGCATCCCGGCACTGACGAGGTCGTTGGCATCGATCGCGGCGTGATCGCCGACGCCGAGTCGACCGGCGACGAACTTCACGAGCGCGCTGTAGTGGACGATCAACTGTTCGCGGGCGCCGGGGGCGCGCTGACGCGTCCAGCGCTCCCACGCTCGTTCGAGATCGGCGTCCAGCGTGCGAGCACTCATGCGCGAGGGTGCGACTGCCGGTACGCCTCGCGCAGGCGTTCGCGACTGACGTGCGTGTACCGCTGCGTGGTGGCGACATCCGCATGGCCCAGCAGCTCCTGCACCGCACGCAGATCGGCGCCGCCGTCGAGTAGGTGGGTGGCGAAGCTGTGGCGCAGCGCATGGGGGTGGGTGGGCGACGACGCCCGGCGATCGATGAGGCGGCGCACGTCGCGAGGCGACAGCCTGCGCCACCGCTGATTGACGAACAGCGCTTCGCCGGCGTCCGAAGCCGACGGCGACATGTCGGCTGCCACCAGCTCGGCCCGCACGTCGAGCCAGCGGCGCAGCGCAGCGACGGCCGGTTCGCCGAGCGGCACGCGACGCTCCTTCGATCCCTTCCCCCACACGGTCGCCGCACCTGCGGCCAGTTCGAGCGAGCGAACATCGAGGCCACAGAGCTCGCTGACCCGCAGTCCCGAGCCGTAGAGCACCTCCAGCACCGCATCGTCTCGGGCGACGAGCCAGTCCGCTGCGTCGTCGGAGGCGCCGTCGAGCAGCGACGACAGCTCTCGCTGGTCGAGCACTCGCGGCAGCCGTCCGTTGTCGGCCGACACCTGGACGCCGACCGTCGGATCGCCGTCGATCGCCTGCGCCGCGAGCGCCCACGCGAAGTAGCGGCGCAGCGAGGCGACCTTGCGCGCCATCGACCGCCGGGCGTAGTGGCGCGTCGCCATGAAGGCGAGGTAGCGGCGGACGTGCTGGCGTCGCACGCTGCGGGGATCGTCCACCCCGGCGCGGCCCACGTACTCGGCGAACAGCCGCACGTCGCTCTCGTAGGCGCTCACGGAGTTGGCAGACAGCGACGTCAACGATTCGACGAAGTCGTCGAATCGCCACGCGATCGAGCACTGTGGCGAGCGCGGCGGCTCGGCCTCGGCCCCGTGAGACGCGTTCGCGACCATGCCGGCGAGGGTATTCGGTCATCGGGCCGGCTCCCGGTGATCGGCGACGACCTCGAACCAACCATCGAGCTCGCGCACCCAGCCCGTCCGCTCGAGACGGGCGACGGCCATGGCCGCGCCCGAGATGGTGATGCCGAGCTCGGTGACGAGCTGATCGAGTGTGCAGGGGACTGCACGGACGCGCTCGAACACGTCGGCCTCGACGCCGCGCGGACGAGGCCGCGGATCGACCGAACGGATGCGACCCGGCCGGGCGCAGAGGCTCATCGCAGCGAGGACGTCGTCGGTGGACGTCACCGGCACGGCACCGTCGCGGATGAGCTCGTTGGTGCCGCGTGACGACCGGGCACGGGGATCGCCGGGGACGGCCATCACGGTCAGGCCGCGTTCGGCAGCAGCGAGCGCGGTGATGAGGCTGCCACCAGTCTCGCGGCTCTCGACCACGATGACGACCTCGGCCAACGCCGCAACGATGCGGTTGCGCAGCGGGAACCGGAAAGCATCGGGGGGCGTGCCCGGTGGCCACTCCCCGAGCACGGCCCCGCGCGCAGCGACCTCGTCCCACAGTGCCGCGTTCGAGCGCGGGTACGGCGCGCCGTGACCGTTGCCGATGACGCCGACGAGCGGCACGTCTGGCGCGTCGAGGGCGCCAAGGTGCGCCGCAGCGTCGATGCCGCGAGCGAGACCGGACACAACCACGACACCCGACGTGGCGAGCTCGCGCCCGAGCTGCCGAGCGAACTCACGACCTCGCGACGTGGCGTTGCGGGTGCCGACGATGGCGACGTGTCGCATCGACTCGGGCGGCATCGCGCCGTCGACGAACAGCACGGGCGGTGGGCGCTCGTCGAGTCGTACGGCACGCGGGAACTCGTCGTCGTCGGGCGTGACCGCACGGACGCCGAGACTGCGACAGCGCTGCGCCCAGGTGGTCACGACGTCGTCGCCGAGCTCGGCGCGCCAGCGCGCCACGTCGCTGCGGGCCATCCTCCAGCCGTCGTCGTGGAGCGCGACCGTGCCGTCGGCGATGCAGCGCACGAGTTCGTCGGGTCGGTGTCGTACCAGTAATGCGCCGAGGCGGCGCTGACCGAGCCCTTCGAGCGAGGACAGCGCCGCGAGCTGCCCCGTTCGCAGGGCATCCTCGTCGAGGTCGCCGCACGCGTCGACGTCCGCGGGCACGGCATGGTGACTCATGCGACCCTGCCGGGTGCGGCATTGGCGAGCCGTGCTCGGAACTGCAGCGCCGCCTCGATGACGTCGACGCCGAGCACGTCGGACGGCGTCGGCGAGAGGTCGCCGATGGTGCGTGCGACTCGCCGGACGCGGTGGTAACCGCGCCCGGTGAGGCGCCCACGGTCGATCTCGTCGCGCAGCACCGCTCGCGCCGGCGCATCGATCGGCGCTGCCTCGTCGAGTCGTGCCGCGGTCAGCTCGGCATTGAGGCAGCCCTGCCGATGCGTTGCCCGCCGGCGCGCCTCGACGACGCGCCGGGCAACGACCGCGCTCGGCTCGTTGGCGCACGCTGTTGCGCCGCCGAGGAGATCGTCGGCGCCGGCAAACTGCACGGGTACGCGCAGGTCGAAGCGGTCGAGCAGCGGACCCGAGAGACGCCGTAGGTAGCGATCGCGCTCGTGTGTCCGGCAGGCACACCCGCCCGGCTCGGACCAACCGCACGGGCACGGGTTGGTGGCGCCGACGAGCAGGAACCGTGCTGGCAACGTGGCTCGCAGGTTGGCACGGGCGACACGCACGACGCCCTCCTCGAGCGGCTGGCGCAGCCCGTCGAGCGCCGTCGGGGCGAACTCGCCGAGCTCGTCGAGGAACAGGACGCCACCGTGGGCGATGCTGACCTCTCCGGGGCGCAGCGTCGCCGCGCCGCCGCCGATCAGCGACACCACCGTGCAGGTGTGATGCGGCGCTCGGAACGGCGGCCTCCGCAGCATCCCGCACGACGGCAGCTTCACGCCGGCAGCCGAGTGCACCATGGTTGCCTCAAGCGACCGTCGACGATCGAGCTCGGGGAGAATGCCGACGATGCGGTTTGCAAGCATCGTCTTGCCGGCGCCCGGTGGACCCACCATGAGCAGGTGGTGACCCCCGGCTGCGGCCACCTCGAGCGCCGCCCGGGCGACGGGCTGGCCGTTGACGTCGGCGAGATCGGGCTGCGTCTCCTCGTGGTCGGCGACAGGTGGCGACGGCGCGTCGGGCCACGGCTCGCCGTTGCCAAGGACGTCGGCGAGCTCGCGCAGTGTGTTGACGGCATGGACCGGTGTGGTGGCCGCGATGCCGGCCTCGAGTTGCGAAGCTGCCGGCACGACCACCTCGTCGCCGGAGAGCACGCTGACCATCGGCGCAACACCGGGCACCGCCCGCACGGAGCCGTCGAGGCCGAGCTCGCCCAGGTAGCCGAATCGCTGCGCCGGATGGGGTGGGATCTGCTCGGTGGCGACGAGCACGCCGACCGCAATCGCGAGGTCGAGCCCGGACCCTCCCTTGCGCTCGCCGGACGGCGCCAGGTTGACCGTGATGCGATCGGTGGCCGGCCACGTGAGCTCGCTGCTCATGACGGCGGCGCGGACGCGGTCGCGCGACTCGCGACACGCTGCGTCGGGCATGCCGACGAGCTGATACCCCGGCAGGCCCTTGCCGACGTGGACCTCGACCGTCACGGCGTGGCCTCCGGCGCCGAGCAGGCTCGCAGAGGAGATGGCAGCCAACACGTGTCGACCTCCGTGTGAGGCGATCGCGTGATGATGCGACCGCTGCGCGGCACGGGCTGCGTGCGAGCGTTGCCGGCGCAACGAGCGCGTCGGTGACGTGGGTGGCACGGTAGCGAGGCGGTGTGACAGCGAGCGGCGTCCGCAGGCTGACAGATGGGCCTGGCCGCGCCGTCGCCGGTGCGGGCGCGCCAGTTCGGTGCCGCGACGCCCCGGCGAGGTCATGTCACACTGGGTGCGTGACCCCCCGTCGCACGTTTGCCGCCGGTGCCGGCATCGCCTGCCTCGTCTCGATGTCCCTCGCCTGCGGCGAGGAGACCGAGCGCGACGCGACGTCGTTCTGCGCCGAGATCGACGGCGCCAAGCAGCAGCTCACGAATCCGCGCCTGCGCACGCAGGAGGACGTCGAGGCGTACGTCGACCTCTATCGCAGCATCGGCGAGATCGCGCCGCTGGCAATCGAGTCCGAGTGGAGCGACCTCACGAGCAACTACGAGACTGCGGCGACGGTCGATCCCGAGGACCCGGAGTCGATCGAGCAGGCGAAGGCGAAGGCGTTCTCCACCGAGGAGTCGGCGACCATCGTGGCGAAATGGCTCCGCAGCAACTGCGGCGTCCGGCTCGGCCCCGTGTCGACGATCGTCCCCCACGACAACCGCACCGCCCCCTCCCCCACCTCAACGACCACAACCCCCTGACTCTCGACCCACGACGCAAGCGACGCCGGACAAGTGGCGTGACGCGGCCCACGTGGCGCGCAGCGAGGGAAGCGCCAGCGACGAGTCGCACGCGGCGCGACCAAGTGGCGCGCGACGAGGCAAGCGCCAGCGACGAGTCGCACGCGGCGCGAGGAGAACCGAAGGGCCGACGAGCCCGCTACTAGCTTGGGATCTCGCCGCGGCGGGTGATGACCTTGTCGACGAGTCCGTAGTCCTTGGCCTGGTCGGCGGTGAACCAGCGGTCGCGCTCGGAGTCGGCCTGCACCTGCTCGAGCGGGCGGCCGGAGTGCTCGGCGGTGAGCTCGGCCATGCGCCTCTTCGTGTAGACGTGCTGCTCGGCCTGGATGGCGATGTCGGACGCCTGCCCGCGCAGCCCGGCGAGCGGCTGGTGCATCATGATGCGAGCATTGGGGAGCGTGAAGCGCTTTTCGGGTGCTCCCGCCGTGAGCAGGAACTGGCCCATCGACGCTGCGAGCCCGAGGCACACGGTGGCGACGTCGCAGCCGATGAACTGCATCGTGTCGTAGATGGCCATGCCGGCGCTGACGGATCCGCCAGGGCTGTTGATGTACAGCCACACGTCGTCGTCGTTCTCGCCCTCGAGGAAGATCAGCTGACCGCAGATCTGGTTGGCGATGTCGTCGTTGACATCGGACCCGAGCAGTACGACTCGGTTCTTCAGCAGCCGGTTGAACACGTCGTCACGGGGATCCATGACGCCTTCGAGTGCACTGGGCATGAGCGGATCGGGCATGGCGTCGAGGCTACCGAGGCGCGCCCGCTCCCTCTCCGTGTTCGGCGAGTGCCGGTCGTAGCATCGGGCGCGTGAGCAGCGATCCAGCCGTTCGCGTCGTGCAGCTCAGCGACACCCACCTGTCGGCGGCGCTCGGCGTCCCGGCGCAGTGGCCGGCGACTCGCGACTGGATCAACGCCGACCCACCCGACCTCGTCGTGCACACCGGCGACATCGTCCTGGTCGACCCCGACGACGGCGACGACCGCGAGTTCGCGATGGCGCTGATGGCAGAGATCGAGGCGCCGTTCGTCGCCCTACCCGGCAACCACGATGTCGGGTTCTTCGACGAGCCCGAGCACTTCGAGCGTCGAATCGCCACGTTCTGCGACGCATGGGGCGCGGATCGGTTCTCGATCGACCTCGGCAGATGGCGAGTCGTCGGTGCAAACACCTACCGCTTCGGCAACGAGCAGCACGACCGCTGGCTGGCGTCGGCGGTCGAGAGCGACCGGCCGACGCTGCTGTTCACCCATCAGCCACTCGCCGGCGAACCGGACGACGGCTGGGAGCTCCCCGTCACGTTGCGAGCAGCCGCCGAGCGGGCAATCGCGCAGGGCGACGTGCGCAGTGTCGCCACGGGACACCGTCACCGCCACTGGGTGAGCGGCCGCGCCGTGTGGTGCCCCTCAATGACGATCCTCGGCTCGGATCCGTGGGACCCGGTTCCGGGATCGGGCTGGCGCCTCGACGACAGCGACGGCCGCCACGGCATCATCGAGCACCGTCTCGGACCCGACGGCACGCACGACCACGCCGTCATCCGCCCCTGGGACTGAGGGGCCCTCGATCAGAGACGTGGGTCGATGACGGCATCGATGTCCGCTCGCAACCGGTCGGGATCGAGCGTCGGATGGTGCTCTCGAGATGCGAGGGCGAGCAGTCCTGCACTCGCAGGGCGGAACCCGCAGGCATCGATGTAGAACGGTCGGAGCTCGTCCTCGAAGTCGACGTGCAGGTACTCGCACCCGGCGGCGCTGGCACCGTCAGCGCTGCGGGCGACGAGCTCGGTGCCGAGGTCGTGGCCGCGCCGGCGCTTGGCCACCATCACGTCTTGGATCCAGGCATGGACCAGTCCGTCCCAGAGCACGTTGGCGAACCCCACCAGCTCGTCGCCGTCACGAGCCACCACCCAGCCGAGGCTGTGCCGCTCGAGTAGCGAGATCCAGTCCCACTCGTCGTCATTGAACACACTCGTGTCGAAGGCCTCGGCGTGGAGCGCGTTGAGCTCGGTGCTCGTGACTGCGCCTCGCCACTCGTACGTGAAGGGCATCCCGTCGATGGTATGGCCAGACTCGTCACGCCAGCTCGTGTCGGGACCGTGCTCGGCGGAGCACGACGACGGCGGTGACGACCGCGGCCGCGTGGCGACGAGGCCGATCGGAACCACGGTGCTGTCGTCGTCCTCCCCGCCTGACGTCACTGCGCTGGCGTCCGGCGACGGTTGCGGCGTCGAATCCGGCGAGGACGTGGACGATGGCGCCGCCACGGGCTGGATCGACGGCTCGCCGAGCCTGCGCTCCGCCTCGGGACCGATCGGCCGATTGCCGTCGCAGAACGTCGACACAAGCTCATCGGGCGCCACGTCGCGACTCCAGAACGTGTCATCGCCGCGCCGTCGAGAGAAGATCACCCACTCCTGCGCAAGCGGCACCCCGATCCCGCAGGACGCCGAGACGAGCGCCGACCGGACGTCGACAGCGTCGGTACGGAGATCACCGGAGGTCTTGTAGTAGCCGCTCACGGCGAACTGGAACGTACCCGCTTCGTCTGACATGGCTCCGCCCTCCATCAGCTCGTCGGCATCCGTCGCCGTGAGCCGACCGACGAACACGACGTCGGCTCGATCCATCGCCTCG
>JACDGA010000209.1 GCA_013815505.1 Acidimicrobiia bacterium | reverse complement strand
GCGACGACGTCGCGCTCACCTCCTCGCAGACCGCGGCGCAGCGCGTTCGCGGCGAGCGCCTCGTAGTTGCTGACCGACAGTCGCACGCTCACGCCGCTGCGCTGGTTGACGTGACTGCTCGCCCTCGCCAGATGGCTGAACGTGGCGACGACGTCGACGAGGTAGTCGGGCACGGACACCGAGGCATCGGGCAGCTCGATGGCACGCGCTTCGCTGCGGATGATGTCGACCTCCGTCGGCACCTCCAACGGGTAGTGCGTTCGGATCTGGCTCCCGAAGCGATCCTTCAGTGGCGTGATGATGCGGCCGCGGTTCGTGTAGTCCTCCGGGTTCGCCGAGGCGACGAGCCACACGTCGAGCTCGAGGCGGACCATGGAGCTCCTGATCTGCACGTCGCGCTCCTCGAGCACGTTGAGCAGCCCCACCTGGATGCGCTCGGGGAGGTCGGGCAGCTCGTTGATGGCGAAGATGCCGCGGTTCGCCCGTGGCACGAGTCCGTAGTGCAGCGCAAGCTCGTCGGAGAGGTAGCGGCCCTCGGCGATCTTGATCGGGTCGATCTCACCGATGAGATCGGCGATCGACGTGTCGGGCGTGGCGAGCTTCTCGGCGAAGCGCCGGTCGCGCGGCACCCACTCCACGGGTGTGTCGTCGCCGTGCAGGGCGACGAGGTCGCGGGCGTGGCGCGACACCGGGTTGGTGGGGTCATCGCGCAGCTCGGAACCGGCGACGATGGGCATCCACTCGTCGAGCAGCGTCGTCAACGAGCGGATGATGCGGGTCTTCGCCTGACCGCGCTCACCGAGGAAGATCACGTCGTGGCCGGCGAGGACGGCGTTCTCGAGCTGCGGCAGGACGGTGTCGTCGTAGCCGGAGAGGCCGGGGATCAGCGGCTCGCCGGCGGAGATGCGAGCAACGGCGTTGCGGCGCAACTCCGCTTTGACCGGCACGGCGGTCCATCCCGATTCCCGCAGCGCACCGATCGTCGCGGGACGGCCGCTCGGGTCGTCAGTGGCGGTCGGGGAGTCCATGGCCCGAACCTATCGGCGGCACCCGTCCCCGTGCCCAGCCCCACCACCGTCTGTAGTCTGCCCGCCGTGGATCTGTCGGGGCCGTGGCGAGCCCATCTCGCCGACGACGAGATCCGCCGCGCGGGGATCGAGCTCGCCACCGACGACGCGGCGTGGGTCGACGCTCCCGTGCCGGGGCACTGGCGCGACCACCCTGCGTTCGCCGACAGCGACGGCCCCGTGCTCTACCGGCGGCGGTTCGAGATGCCGGAACCGGCAGAAGGCCGACGTCGATGGGTGACGATCGACGGGATCTTCTACCAGGGCGACGTGTGGCTCGACGGCGCCTACCTCGGTGACCCCGAGGGCTACTTCTTCCCGCACACGTTCGACATCACCGACCTCAGCCGGCTCGGCGACGAGCACGTGCTCGCCGTCGAGGTGACCTGCGCAGCCCAGGAGAGCCAGCACCGGAGGCGCAACATCACGGGCGCGTTCCAGTTCGGCGAGGGCATCGACCGCACGTGGAACCCAGGGGGACTCTGGCGCTCCGTCCTCGTGCACGACACCGGGCCCGTTCGGGTCCACCGATTCCGAGTGATCTGCCGCGACGCCGACGAGTCGAGAGCCCACCTCCGGCTGTACGCCAACCTCGACAGCGACGCTGCTCGACGGGTGCGGCTGCGCACGCTCGCCGGCGGCCTCGCCCTCGACGAGTCCGAACACTCGCTCGCCGAAGGCATCAACGAGATCGAGTGGAACCTCGATGTCCCCCGGCCGGCGCTCTGGTGGCCACGCTCGCTCGGGGCGCAGCACCTCACCACGATCGGCATCGAGGTGCTCGTCGACGGAACCGTGAGCGACGAGCGACAGCGACGCACGGGTTTCCGGGAGATCGCGTGGAACGACTTCGTCTGCTCGATCAACGGCGAGCGCCTCTTCCTGAAAGGCGCCAACCTCCTGCCGACGCGCGCCGGGCTCGCCAACGCGTCACCCGAGGACGCCGCCGCCGACATCGCGTCCGCCGTCGATGCGGGGCTCGACGTGCTGCGCCTCCACGGTCACATCGCCGACCGCGCGCTGTACGACGCCGCCGACGAAGCGGGCATCCTCCTGCTGCAAGACTTCCCGCTGCAGTGGGAGCAGGCTCGGACGGTGCGTCGCCAGGCGGTGCTGCAGGCGATCGAGGCCGTCAACCACCTCGGTCACCATCCCTCGATCATCCAGTGGACGGCGCACAACGATCCGGCCGTCGCTGCGTTGCGCAGCGGCGGTGACGCCGATCGGGGCTCGCTGCGGGCGCTGCTCGGCCAGCAGGTGCCGTCGTGGAACCGAACCGTGCTCGACCGCTGGGTGAAGCGAGCCTTCGAGCGCGCCGACCCGTCGCGGCGCACGATTCCCCACAGCGGCGTCGGGCCGCACCTCCCTGCGCTGTCGGGGACGGACAGCCACCTCTACTACGGCTGGTACGCCGGCGACGTCGACGGGCTCGCCCGGCGAGCAAAGTCGTTGCCGCGGCTCGTGCGGTTCGTGAGCGAGTTCGGCGCGCAGGCGGTGCCCAACAACGCCGCGTTCTGCGAACCCGAGCGGTGGCCCGACCTCGATTGGGAACGGCTCGCCGAGCGGCACGCGCTGCAGAAGTGGATCTTCGACGAGCGCGTGCCGCCGCACGAGCACGCTCGCTTCGAGTCGTGGCGCGACGCGACGCAGCTCTACCAAGCCCACCTCCTGCGCTCGCACATCGAGACGTTGCGGCGCCTCAAGTACCGCCCCACCGGCGGGTTCTGCTTCTTCTCGCTCGCCGATCCCGAACCGGCCATCTCGTGGTCGGTGCTCGACCACGAGCGCTCGCCGAAGCTCGGTTGGCAGGCCGTCGTCGACGCCTGTCGGCCGGTCATCGTGGTGGCCGAGGCGCTGCCGGTATTCGTGACGGCCGGTGAGGAACTGTCGATCGATGTCCACGTCGTCAACGACACGCGGGAGTCGATTGCTTCAGCGCGCGTCGATGCGACGTTCGACTGGGCGGCGGGTTCGCACCGAGTCGCGTTCGCCGGCGAGATCCCGCCCGACAGCTGCGTCAAGGTCGGCACGGTCGAGCTCGCCGTGCCCGAGACGCTCGGTGCGCTGCGCCTCGACCTGGCGTTGTCGCCACTCGGCGTGACCAACTCCTACACGACTGCCGTCACCGTCGTCGCCGACGGTTGACCCGTCAGCGGCGACGGACTGCACGCACGGCCGAGATCGTCCGATGTCAGCCGACGTCGAGCCCGCACCGGTCGGCGGGTCGGGAGCGAGCGTGGTGGCGACGTCGTCAGGTGCGGCTGAGCGCCTTGCGGTTCTTGAACTTCGACTTCAGGTAGTCGGCGTTCATCAGCGCGATGACGTCGATCGAGATCGACTTCGGGCACGCCGCCTCGCACTCGCCGTGGTTCGTGCACGAGCCGAAGTACTCCTCCATCTTTTCCACCATGGCCTCCGCCCGGGCGTACCGCTCGGCCTGGCCCTGGGGCAGCAGGTTGAGGTGGGTGACCTTGGCGCCCGTGAAGAGGTTCGCCGCACCGTTGGGGCACGCCGCGACGCAGGCGCCACAGCCGATGCACTCGGCGGCGTCCATGGCGGCCTCGGCGACGGGCTGGGGGATGGGGATCAGGTTGGCATCGGGCGCGCCTCCCGTCGGCGCGGTGATGAAGCCGCCCACCTCGACGATTCGGTCGAGCGGCCCGCGATCGACGATCAGGTCGCGGATGATTGGGAACGCCCGCGCCCGCCACGGCTCGACGACGATCACCTGACCAGAGTGGAACGTGCGCATGTGCAACTGGCACGTCGCAGTGCCGAGCTGCGGACCGTGCGCCTGGCCGTCGATCATCAGCGAGCACGTGCCGCAGATGCCCTCGCGGCAGTCATGATCGAACGCGATCGCGTCCTTGCCCTCCGCGATCAGGCGCTCGTTGAGGATGTCGAGTAGCTCGAGAAACGACGCCTCGGCAGAGATCTCCTCGACGTAGTGCTCTTCGAATCGCCCGATGTCGTCCGGCCCGCCTTGGCGCCAGATGCGCAGGGTCAGGTTCGTGATCAGCTCGCTCACGAGGTCGGCCTCACTTGTAGCTCCGGGTCTGGAAGTGGACGGACTCGTAGACGAGCTCTTCGACGTTGCGGGTGGCCTGCATCGGGTCGCCGGTCCACTCC
>JACDGA010000208.1 GCA_013815505.1 Acidimicrobiia bacterium | reverse complement strand
CACGGACTCCGTCGATGCGTCAGTCGTCGAGCAACATGGTGAGCTCACCGGCGATGCCGTCGGAGTCGAGCTGGTAGTGGGCGTACAGGGCGGCCGGCGGACCGATCGGTACGTGTTCGTCGGGGACGGCGAGACGGCGCAGCCGGACGCCCGCGAAACCACCTTCGAACAGCGCCTCGGCGGTGGCCGTGCCGAGGCCG
This sequence comes from Acidimicrobiia bacterium, assembly GCA_013815505.1. Taxonomy (GTDB): domain Bacteria; phylum Actinomycetota; class Acidimicrobiia; order Acidimicrobiales; family Ilumatobacteraceae; genus JACDHN01. The sequence continues at coordinate 4,005 of JACDGA010000208.1, read as the reverse complement.
TTCGTGCGGTTGTGTTCCTCGACGGTGAGCACCCGCCCCGTCGACGCCGCGGCAGTCACGGCTTCGACGTCGAACGGCTTGAGGGTGTGGACGTCGTACACCGCCACACTGGCGCCCGTGGCGGCGAGCCGCTCGGCCGCCCGCAGCGACGGGTACACCTCCGAACCCGTCGCCAGAATGGCTGCATCGGTGCCGTCGCGCAGCTGCACGGCGCGACCGAAGTGCACATCGGGCACATCGGCGTACACCTCGGGATCGCGGCCACGCCCGAGACGGATGTACATCGCCCCGGGATGGTCGACCGAGGCCCGCAGGATGCCGCGCAGCTGGTTGGCGTCGCTGGCGCACACGACCGTCAGGTCGGCGATGGTGCGCATGATGCCCAGGTCCTCCAAGGCATGATGGCTGGTGCCGTAGAAGCCCATCGACATGCCGGCATGGTGGCCGATCACTCTGACCGGCAGTCCTGGATAGGCACAGTCGGTGCGGATCTGCTCACAGCCGAGCAGCGCCGAGAACGACGCGAACGTGGCCGCGTACGTGACGAAACCGGACGCCGCCATCCCCGCCGCCACCGTGATCATGTTCTTCTCGGCGATACCGAGGTTGAAGAAGCGATCGGGGTGACGGGCAGCGAAGTCGTTGGTGCGGTTGGCCTTGGCCAGATCGGCCGTCAGCACGGCGATGCGATCGTCGTGGTCGGCCAGATCGCCGAGCTCCTCACCGAGCACGAACGCCGGGATCGCCCGCTGATCGGCACCGTCGGTCGAGCGCTGATCGCGGAGACCGGTGCTGCCTGACGCCGTACCACGGAAGACCTCGCTGGTGTCCTGCACGTCGGCCACCTGACCGCCGGACTGGGAACCGCTGGCCGGACCCGTCATCGCCCCACCTCCGCGGCGAGGCCCGTTGCCAACTCCGTCATCACGTCGTCGTAGTCCTGACCGGCGAGGTTGCCCACGTGCCAGTCGAGCGACAGCTCCATCCGCGCCACACCCCGTCCTTTGATCGTGTCGGCGACGACGACCTGCGGCTGGCCCCGGTCGGCTCGGGGTAGGTCGGAGAAGGCATCCAGGATGGCGTCGAGATCGTGGCCGTCGATGCGCTGTGCCCGCCAGCCGAAGTCGGTGAAGCGGGCATCGATCGGTTCGATCCCCATCACGTCATCCGTGAAGCCGTCGATGCACATCTGGTTGCGGTCGACGACCACGACCAGGTTGCCGAGCTCGAAGTGACCGGCCGACATCGCCGCCTCCCAGATCTGGCCCTCTGCGAGCTCGCCGTCGCCGAGCATGCACCACGTGCGGTGGTCGCTCCCACGGACCCGTCCGGCGAGGGCGATGCCGACAGCGGCCGAGAGCCCGTGGCCCAACGATCCGGAACTGAAGTCGATGCCCCTGATCTTCTTCATGTCGGGATGGTCGCCGAAGTGGCTGCCGAGCCGCGTGTAGTCGTCGAGCTGCGCGGCGTCGAAGTAGCCGAGGTCGGCCAGGATCGGATACAGCCCGATGGCGGCGTGTCCTTTCGAGAGCACGAAGCGGTCCCGTTCTGGCCAGGCAGGCTCGTCGGGCCGCAAACGCAGCTCGGAGTAGTACAGGGCCACGAGCAGTTCCGCGGCGGAGAACGACGACGCGTAGTGCCCGGCCCCTGCGATGCGCGACAGCCGTACCGTCTCGGTTCGCACGAACCTGGCGCGGTCGCGGAGACGTTCGACGGCCAGGTGACGTTCGATCATGTTCGGGCAACCTCCGTTGGGGCGGGCAGCATCTGCGTCGGCCCGATGACGAGGTCGACGAGGTAGCGGGGATCGGCGCCGAGAGCGACGAGCTGGACGTCGACCAGCGTCTCGATGCGCTGCCGCGCCAACAGCTCCGGATAGATGAGGCCCTGCAGGCCGAGACCATCGACGAACGCCAGCAGCACGTCGGTCGTGTCGGTGGCTGAGCGGCCTTGCTCCAGCGCCCCTGCGGTTCGAGCGGCGACGACGCGATCCATCACGACCGCCCGCCAGGCGTCGTGGTCGCGGTGCTGCAACCGCCGCAACGACGGCTGGTTCAACGCCCGCGCCCAGAAGTTGACGTCGAGCGTGAGCTCGAAAGCCCTCGTGTCGTCGAGTGGCAGCGCCTCGCGCAGGACATGGCGCAGCGCCGTCGCCGGGTGGGCGTCAGCTGGAATCAGCTGCAGGCGCTCGCGGATCTCGGTGTCGGCGCGCTCCAGCGCCGAGCGCAGGATGTCGTCCTTCGAGGCGAAGTAGTGGGCGAGGGAGCCGGTGGAGCAACCGCCTTCGATGGCGATCTCCCGGATCGTCATGTTGTCGATGCCGACGCGGTTGATGACCCGCCACGCCGCCTCGACCAGTTGCTGGCGGCGGTGCTCGTGGTCGACGATCTTTGGCACGCTTCCTCGTGTCCCCCCTTGGATCCGGTGTTGGGCCTGTCAGCGGTCTGAACGGCCGCTTGACATCAGATCGTAGAGCAGGCCAGAGTTAAGATGAACATCCGAAATAAATCGTTTCGGACCATCGAGTGCCTAGGGGAGGCGTGATGGGAGCATCGCATCACCATCGGACCGTTCGCGGTCATCGTCGTTGGATCGTTGCGGCAGCCGTGCTGTCGCTGATCGCGGCATCGTGCGGCGACGGCGAGACCGACGATGCCGGCGACGCCACATCGGGGGTGACGCAGCCTGGCGATGGCACGACGCCGGACACCACCACCGGTGGCACGGCGGAAGGGACCACGCCCGGCACCGAAGCCAGTGGCGGCGACGCCCGCGACCTGATCATCGCACGCGACATGGACCTGACGACGCTCGATCCCCAGCGCGTCTACTGCGACACCTGCCAGATCTACATGACAGCGATCTACGAGACGCTCATCGGCGTCGACCCCGCGGACATCACCAAGCTCGTCCCGCGGCTGGCCGAGACGTACGAGGCCAACGCCGAGAACACCGAGTTCACGTTCACGCTCAAGCCCGATGCCACGTTCGCCGATGGCTCACCGGTCACGTCCGCCGACGTCAAGTTCTCGTGGGAGCGCCTCGCCGGCCTCGAGGGTTCTGCCTCGTACCTGATGGCGGGGGTCGGCGCCATCGAGACGCCCGACGACAAGACCGTCACGGTCACGTTCGACGAACCCAACTCGGCGTTCATGAACATCGTCAGCGCCCCGTACATGGGCATCGTCAACGCCAAGATGGCCGAGGCCAACGGAGCGACCGCGGGCCCCGACGACTCCGCAGAGCAGTGGTTCCTGGAGAACTCGGCTGGCAGCGGACCGTTCATGCTCGAGTCGTACGCAGAGGGCGACCAGCTCGTGCTGGCCCGCAACGCCGAGTACTGGGGCGACGCCACGCCGTTCCCGAGCGTGACCATCAAGCAGGTGAAGGACTCCACCTCCCAGCTGCAACAGTTGCAGCAGGGCGACGTCGACATCGCGATGCAGATCAGCTTCGACTCCGTCGGCCAGCTGGAAGGCGCGGAAGGCGTGACCACCGAGGTCGTCGACTCTTACAACTACGTCTACCTGGCGCTCGGTCCAGGCGTAGCGGGAGGCGAGGACCTGAGCGACCCGCGCGTGCGGGAGGCGATCAAGAAGGCGCTCGACTACGAGGGGATCCTCGACACGACCGTCGCCGGCAACGGCAAGCTGCAGGCGTCGCCGATCCCGAACGGCTTCGAGGGCAGCGACGGGTTGCCGCTGCCCGAGCGTGACGTCGAGGGCGCCCAGGCGCTGCTCGAAGAGGCGGGCGTCGACGGCCTCACCCTCAACGCCACCTACCCGACGATCAACGTCTACGGCGTCGACTTCGACACGATGATGGCCAAGGTGCAACAGGACCTGTCCGAGATCGGTGTCGAACTGGAGCTCGAGCCGGTCGAGATCGCCCAGTGGGCAGAGCTCGTCGAGGCCGACGGCATCCCCGTCACGGCCGTGTACTTTGCGCCCGACCACATCGACTCCAGCCAGTACGTGCAGTACTTCGGACTGATCGAGGGTTCCT
>JACDGA010000032.1 GCA_013815505.1 Acidimicrobiia bacterium | reverse complement strand
AGCCCTTCCGGCGTCTCGACGAGGAGGTCGATGTAGCCCTCGACAGCGCTCGCCCCGACCGGCGCGGCGACGAACATCTCCTTGTGGTGCGGATGACGCCGTGCCAGCGTGACGGCATCGGAGGCCAAGGCCGCACGCACTCCACCTGCGATCTGGGACGCAGCCTCCACGACGGCTTCGAGCTCCGCCTCGCGAGCCGCGATCTGATCGATGACCGGACTGTCCGGATCGATCGTGGCGAGATCGAGGGACTGCAAAGTCGCGTGCACCGCGCGTCCGATGGCCGTGCCGGCGCGGCCCTGGCGTCGCGGCGGCACCGCCGAGTCGGATGACGCCAAGCTGTGCTCGCCGTCGCCGAGGTCGGCCGGCTCGTCCGTGTCGGAGCCGTCGTCGTCCAGCTCGCTCGCCGCCAGCGGGTCGTTCATCGCTGCAACGCCCGTCGCGGAGTACACGGCACGGCGCCCTCCGTCCTCGGCGAGGCGCCGCCGAGCCGTGAGCCATTGCGCCCGTCGATCCGCTGCCGCGGCGATGTCAACCGAGACACCGAACGCCGTCTCGTTCGGCGCCACCGGGACCCGCACGTCGATGACGTCGGCGAGTCGGCGGCAATGGTCTGGGTGCTCGGTGACGTGGCGGAAGACCATCGCGCCATGCGCCTGGGACTCCTTCTGCTTCGGATCTGGGTGGTGGGCGCTGACGAAAAGATGGTCGCGAGCTCTCGTCAACGCGACGTAGAGGAGCCGGCGCTTCTCGCGCACGTCCATCTCCACCTCGATGTCGGCGCTGCGATCGAAGTCCTCGCTCTTATTGCCTCCCGGCAGGTTCACCTGCGGGACGCCGTCGTGCCACGTCACCGACAGACGTCCGGCGTTGTTCGGACCGGTGGACAGTCCCGACACGATCGTGATCGGGAACTCGAGTCCTTTGGCGCCGTGGATCGTCATGATCCGCACCGCATCGTCGTCGGTCTCGGGCAGCACGGGCTCGTGGACGCGGGCGGTCTCCGAGCCCTGCAGCTCCGCCCAGGCGACGAACTCGCGCAGCCCACGCTGGCCGGCGTCCTCGAACGCTCGCGCCTGGTCGACGAGGAAGCGCATCCGTCGCCAGACGTCACGCGGTCGCTCGGCGCCGAGCGCGGTGAGCATCGCCCTTCGCTCGTCGACGATGCGGTCGACGAGTGCCGCCGTTCCCATCCACCACCGTTTCTCCCAGAGGCCGTGCAAGTGGCGCGTGGCGGTGACGACGGGGTGATCGGGGTCGAGCGACTCGTCGGGAGGCTTGGAGATGTCCCAGCGACCGCCAGCATCGCGGTAGGTGAAGAGGTCGACATCCGAGCAGGCGAACAGGCTCGATCGCAACGCTGTGACGAGGCTGATGTCGTCGGTCGTGTCGGCGATCGCGCGGACGACGGCGAGGACGTCGGCGACCTCCTGCGAGGCGAAGACGAGTGACCCGGTGTCGAGGCGGTATGAGATGCCGACCTCGTCGAGCGCTGCTCGCAGGAATGGCAGGGAGGTCCTCGTCGGGACGAGCACCGTGATGTCGGCACGGTGAGGATCGCGCCAGCCGTCGTCGTCCTCGACCTGCCATCGTGCTGGTCGCTCGACGATATCGACGATGGCGGCGGCCACGTCAGCGGCCTCTAGCGCCCGGAGCGCATCGGCTCTGAGCGTGCTCGACCCACCGAACACGACGGGCACGTGGGCACCGGGATCGGACGGACCAGTGCGCGCAGCAAGGAGATGCTCGTACGTGGGTGTGACTCCACCGACGGCCTCGGCCATGTCGGCCGCTTCGAACAGCCCGTTGACGAACGACAGGATCGGCTCGACGGTGCGGAAGTTGCTCGTCAAGCGGATGTTCGGTCCGTCGGCTCGGAAGCGAGCGCTGGCCCGGAGGAACAGCTCGATGTCGGCGCGACGGAAGCGGTAGATCGACTGCTTCCAGTCACCGACGAAGAACAGCCGGCCCGCCGGCACGTCGACGGCGTCCCACGGTGGCACATCCGCTCCGTCGACCGTGCCGGCGATCAGCGTGGCAAGCTCGATCTGCAGCGGGTCCGTGTCCTGGAACTCGTCGAGGAGGAGGTAGCGGTAGCGGTCGTGTAGCGCAGCGCGGGCGCGCCCGGACCTGCGCAACAGATCGCGGGCGTGGACGAGAAGGTCGTGGAACTCGAGCAGCCCTTCGCGCCGTCGCTCCTCGGCGGCACGCAACACCTCGCTGGCGATCAGCCAGACGAGCACGCGCAGCGCGTCGGCCGACGCCCTCGTCCGGATCTCCGAAGCCGCCTCTGCGACTCGGTCGTACACCGCCCGCGCATCCTCGGCATCGCCGCCCCACTTCGGGCCGCTGCCTTTTACTTTCCCACGCTTCCAGGCGGCGTTCTCCACCTTTGCTGGGAATCGGCCGACCTTGATAGATGCTGCAGGCTCGCTCACGAGCTCCCGAAGGGCGGGCAGCACCTCGTGGCACCGCAGGTACAGCGTGTCCGTCGGGTCGCTGCACCGCGACAGCAGCGCCTCGAGCTCGGCAACGGCGTGGTCGTAGGGCCCGAAGTCGATATCGGCGAGGGTCGGGCGCTCGGTGGCGACGATCGCGTCGAGACGGTCCCAACTCTGGGAGAGCGTCGCCGCCACACCAGCGAGCGTCGCCTTTCCTGCGGAGCGGGACTCGAGCAGGATGCCGAGGGCGTGGGCGCGCAGCAGTACCTCCTCGTGGTCGGGTTCGTCGTAGAGGTCGTCGACGAAGTGCTCCCAACGTTGCCTCTGGCGCAACTGCGACGTCACCTCGTCGAGCACGGCGACGCGGGGTGGCAGTCCGGCATCGATGGCGTGCTCGGTCAGTACCCGCAGCGCGAAACCGTGGAGCGTCGTGATCGCAGCGCGGTCGAGGTCGGCGAGCGCTGCCGTGCACCGATCGCGTTCGGCGTCGACGGACCGTTCCTCGAGACGTTGGCGGATGCGGTCGCGCAGCTCAGCGGCCGCTGCCTCGGTGAACGTGATCGCCGCGACGTGCTGCGGGGCGACGCCCTCGTGCACGATGAGGTTGACGATCCGGTCGACGAGCACGGTCGTCTTGCCGCTCCCTGCCCCGGCCTCCACGAACAACGTCTCGGCGAGCCCGTCGGTCGTGATGCGCGTGCGGACAGACTCGTCACCGAGCTCACGGGTCGTCGAGATCTGCCCGGTCACGTCTCGGCCTCACCGTCAGGCTCAATCTCGAGGCCGCGCCGGTGCGGCGCAATCTCGTCAGCCTTCGCCGCCGCATGCTCGCCGCGATCAGCGGGGCAGAGGATGTCGAACGGGCAGTACGCGCAGTTCGCATGGGTCCGGAAGAAGGCGTTCCACTCACCCGGGACGGCGGGGAAGGCACCGGCCTCGACACCGTCGACGATCGTCGTGGCGACGTCGCGGAAGCGCTGCCGGGCGCGACCGTCGATCGACACGGTCCGGAACGTCTTGTCCGCCTTCGGCTCCAGGAACCACAGCGCCGCCTCGACCGCCTCCGAGCTCGAAGGATCGCGCACGGCCTCGGCGTAGATCGCAGGTTGCAGCACGGTGCCCGCCATCACGGCATCGGCGTCGCCGTTCCAACCCTCGTACTTCGAGCCGGAGCCGGACTTGTAGTCGTACACGACGGGCGCGCCGTCAGCCGTGCGGTCGATGCGATCGATGCGGCCGCGGAAGCGCAGGATGCGACCGTCGGCGAGCTCGACAGAGAGCGGTTCGGCATCGTCGATCCCGAACGACCGCTCGACCTCGTCCGGCGTGGTCCCTCTCGCCGCCCGTTGCCGGTCGTCCTCGGCGAGGAATCGATCGAGATTCTGGTGCAGGACGCGCCGTTGCTCCGTCCACAGCAATGCCCGACCCGTCTTGCCCTCTCGTTCAAGCTGGTCGAACAACTCGTCACCGATCTCGTGCAGCCGGCGCCGCTGAGCGTCCGACCACGTGTTTCTCGGCGCCGGCACGACCCGTGTCGACAGCGCCTCGGTGACGAAGTCCTCGAGCACCTTGTGCAGCACGTTGCCCTTGTCGAGCGCACCGAGCTCCGTGATGCGCTCCGGGTCGTCGCGCTCGCGCAGGCCGAGCACGGGGCCGAGGAAGTAGCGCATGCCACACGTCGCCCACGTCTCGAGCCGCGTCGGCGACATCGGTTTCGCGTCGTCGGCAGGACTGCCGGCGAAGTGGCCCGAGATGTTTCCGTCCCACTCGGTGAACTCGCGCGACCGGCGGAGGCGCTGCGCGACGATCCCGCGGCCAGCCGATCCGATCGCCGGATGGGCGGTCGGCTCGGCAACTGCGCTCACCAGCGCGAGATCGTGTTCGGCCTCGGACGCCGGCGCCGTTCCGCTTGCGAGACGGGCGGCGAACGAGGCGACCTCGGCCACCACGCCACACGAGTCGAGCTCGTCGCTGAGCACCGGCTCGCCGGCGAGCTCGCTCGCGCTGGCGAGCAACCAGCGCGACGGGAGGTGCCGGCGGCTCGTGCGCAGGTCGCCGCGAGCGAACGTCATCGTCCGGCGCCCGGCCGGCGCACCGGCGAGGGCGGCGAGCAGCTGGCGGTGCTGGATGTGGAGGCGCGCCGTCGGCGTTGCCACCTCGCCGTCGGTCCGCTCGGCAAGCGATTCGGGCAGCAGCGCGTTGTCGAGGCGGCCGCTCGGACACAAGCCCTCTGCCATCCCGAGGACGAACACGGCGTCGACGTCAAGCCCCGCCGCCGCGGCCAGCGGCACGAGCGCGACACCAGCGCCGAAGCGGCCGACTCGGGGCGCCGAGGCTTCGAGCTCGGCTTCAACGGCGCTCACGAAGGCGCCGAGCGTGGGCGCAGGTTCGATCGCGTCGAGCTGGTGCAGGCGGGCGAGCGAGTCGGTCACCCGGTCGAGCGCATCGAGCTGCTCGTCGGGCCACCGCGTGCGGCGGGTGCCGAGCAGGGTCTCGAGCATCGACACCGCGGCGTCGGCGCGTGCTGACCACTCGGTGGCCGCCCTCACCACGTCGAGCGCCGAACCGAGGTCGGCGACGAATCCACGGAGCGCCTCGGCGGCGAGCGCATCGGAGCGCCACCTCCGTGCCGAATAGGAACCGGCTTCGACCACGCCGGCGGAACGATCCTCCTCGTTGGCACTGTGCTCCGCCACCTCACCTGCCTCGATGGCCCTGGCGCTGCAATACCGCTGCCACTCTGCGAGCTTGCGGTCCCAGTCGTCACGTCCGCCGACGACGCCCGCAGCGCGGCTGACGCGTTCCCACGCAGCGGGCTGCGCCGCACCGGACCGATGTCGAAGTGGACCGGACGCGACGAGCGCCATGACCCGATCGCGACGCCAGTTCAACTCGTCGAGGCCGAGCACGCCGAGCAGAACCGAACCTGGCACGGTGTCGGCGAGCGTGAACGGCGACGGGCCGCTGAACGGCATCCGGGCCGCAGCGAGTTGGGAGTGCAGCGTGCGCAGGTAGGGCGAGTGGACGGGATACACGATCGCGATCCGGTGCATCGGGGTACCGGACTCGGCGAGCTGCCACGTGGACGAGATGACGTGGCGAACCTCCTCGTCGGCGTCGGTCACGGAGATCAACGTTGATGCCGTCGGGAGCGGACCGGCGTCGCCGTCGCCGGCAGCGTCGAGATCGACTCCGACCTGGCGGCACGCCCTGCGGACCTCGGCATCGGCATCGGGGTCGCCGGTTCGGCCGACGATGACGTGCGCCGGGGCAGCGTCGAAGCACGCCCGCATGAGCAGGCCGAGCTCGTCCGTCACCGGCTCGGGCAGATACCACACCAGCGCGCCGAACGGATCGAGCGCGGCGTCGAGGCCGTCGCGGGCTCGGGCAGCACGTGCGACGTCGTTGTCGTCGTCGTACATCCGCACGAATGCGTGCACGCGCTCGTACAGACGCACCATCAGCGCGCCCCAAGCGTCGGCGGCGAGCGCGCGCCGGGCGTTTGTCGAGAGGTGCGACACCGTTGCGTACAGCCTGGCGACCGCGTCCTCCGTGGCGCGATGGTCGGCGGTATCGCCGAAGGGACGGGGGTCGTCGCGCAGGGCCACGCGCACCGCAGCGCCCAGCATCGGGTTGGTGAGCGGGCGGCGATCGACGAGGACATCGGCACTGAGCAGTTCGGCGAAGCGGAACGGTGTCACGAAGCTGACGTTGGCGAGGCCGCGGCGAGCGCCGAGGAGTCGGCGGGCGTAGAGACCGGCGATGTTGGACGGGACGATGACGGTGACGGGCGCGAGCGGGCCGCCCTTCGACTTCACCTCGGCGATGGCGTCGGCCAGGGCGTCGGTCGCAGGACGTCCGTACGAGACGGGGATGACGGTGTGGATCACGGCACCGTCGACAGTACCGAAGGGGTGTGACGTACTACTGCGGGCTCGTCGTCCGCTTCGCTTTCTCCTCGCGCCGCGTGTGGCTCGTCGCTGGCGCTTCCCTCGCCACGCGTGCCGGACCTACGCGTGCGTAGTGACACGAGGTCAGGCGACGGGAGCGGGCTGCTTCGCTGCGCGGTTGGCGTTCGCTCTGATGGCGTCGGCAATGGCTGGCCAGCGCACCGGTGGCATGTCGTGACCCATGTCGTTGAACATCAGCAGCTCGGCGCCAGGCACCGCCGTGGCCGTCGCCCGGCCACCCGACGGCTTCACGAGCGGATCGACCATGCCGTGGATCACGAGCGTCGGCACCCGCAACGAGCGCAGCCCTGCGGTGCGGTTGGGGCTCGCCATGGTTGCCGCCAGCTGGCGACCGGTGCCGGCCTCATCGTCGCCGCGTTCGATCGTACGCTTCGCCAGCAGGCGCGCCTCGTCCTCGTTGAAGTGCGGTCCGCTGATCAACCGGAATGTCGCCACCGTCGCCTCGACGCGGTCGGCCGGTCGCTTGCGCATCCCCGCCGCGAGCCTGCGCAGCACGCTGAACTTCGCCTGACCGGCGCGCCGGTCGCCGGTGTTGGACATGATCGACGTCAGCGAGCGGACCCGGTTGGGGTGCTCGATCGCCATCGTCTGAGCGATCATGCCGCCCATCGAGGCGCCCACGACGTGCGCCTGCTCGATACCGAGCGCGGCGAGCAAGCCGACGCCGTCGGCCGCCATGTCGGACAACAGGTAGGGCGCCTTTGCCCACCGACGCGACAGCAGGGCGGCGAGCGTACGCCCGACGGACGGAACCTTCTCGCGGTCCAGATGCGTGCTCCCGCCGATGTCACGGTTGTCGTACCTGATCACCCGGAAACCGCGCTCGACCAGCAGATCGATGAACGAGTCGTGCCACAGGATCATCTGCGAGCCGAGCCCCATGACCAGGAGCAACGGCTCGCCGCTGCCTCGCTCGTCGTACTCGATGCGGAGTCCGTTGGCGTCGACGTGCGGCATGGCGGGTCACGTTATCGGCCTCGCCTCGCGCCGTGGTCGTCACCGATTCCCCGTAGGTTGGGGCGCTGATGACCTCGTTGCTCGCAGCGCGATACGAGCTCGGCGCCCCGCTCGGCGCCGGCGGGATGGCACGAGTCGTGAAGGCCCACGACCGGGTGCTCCACCGTGATGTGGCGATCAAGATGATCCCACGCGACGTCGCCGAACACGCCGATCCGGCGCTCACGGCGCGCTTCGTCGCCGAGGGCCGCGTGGCGGCCGGCGTCACCCATCGCAACCTCGTCGCCATCTACGACGCAGGCGACAGCGACGGCTACCTCTACCTGGTCACCGAGTACGTGCCGGGCACGAATGCCGCACAGCTGCTGGAGAGCGAAGGGCCGCTGCCCGTCGATCGGGTCGTCGACATCTCGTCGCAACTGCTCGACGCACTGGCCGCGGCGCATGCCGCGGGCATCGTCCATCGCGACGTGAAGCCGGCCAACGTGCTCATCGATCCCGAGGGCACCGTCAAGCTCGCCGACTTCGGCATCGCCAAGCGCCTCGACGACCTCGAAGCAGCACTCACCTCGCACGGCGAGTTCGTCGGCACGCCCCGCTACGTCGCGCCCGAGCAAGCCGCGGGCGAGCGGGCGACCCCGGCGACCGACCTCTACGCCACGGGTGTGCTGATGTACGAGCTGCTCACGGGCACGCCGCCATACAGCGGGGAGACGCCGCTTGCCACGGTGCTCGCCCACCGCGACCAGCCAGTCCCCGACATCCGGGCACAGCGAGCCGATGTGCCGGGCCCGGTCGCCGCCGTCATCGCCACGGCGATGTCGAAGCGACCCGACCAGCGCCACGCCTCTGCCGCGGCGATGCGCGACGCGCTGGCCGACGCCGCCGACGGTCGCGCGGCGATGGCTGCGGCGCTGGCAGGCGTGCCCTTCGCCGCCGGCGAACCGACGCTTGCTGTTGCGTCGCCTGCGGCGACAAGCGCCTATCCGGCAGGCGCGACGGGGGCACCGCTGTCACACACCGAGCCGAACGACGGCGGGCGGGGCGTCGGACCCGTGTGGTGGCTGCTCGCCGTCGCTGCAGTCGTGATCGTCGCCGCGATCGCGATCGCAGCCGGCTCGGGTGGCGACGGAACTCCAGGTGGCGACACCATGGCGGCGAACTCCGACACCAACCTGGACCGCGCGGCAACGACGCCGGTGCGCGACACCACCGGATCGACGGCACCGGCGACGGGAACGCCGACGACGCCCCTCGCCACGGCACCCGCCACCACGCTGCCGGCGACCACTGTGCCGGCGACCACTGTGCCGCCGACCACTGTGCCGGCGACCACTATGCCGGCGACTACCCTGCCGCCGCCCACGACGCAGCCACCGCTGATCGACGCCAACGTGCTGCCCGACGACCTCGGCGAGCTCACCGGCCTCGTCAGCGCTGATCCGAGCTCGTTCGGCCGGCGCGGCCCTGACCTGCAGTCCGCGCTCGACCGGCTCGCGGAGTCGAACGGCCGCGGCGGGACGCGCAAGGCGGCGCAGGATCTCATCGACGACCTCGACCGGTGGAGCGCGAACGGCGAGATCGACGCTTCCGTCGCCGACCACGTGCGCGAGATCGTCCAGCCGTTCGCGGAGGGCGGCGGCAAGGGCAGCAAAGAGGGCGATGACGGTGACGGAGACGACTGAGTCACCACCCCCGAGCTGCGACGGCCGTCAGGTGAGGCGCTCGACTGCGGCGAGCAGGCGGCCGACGTCGTCGGCGTCGACGTACCGCACGACGCCGGCGCGCACGACGCCGCCGCTCGCGTCGAGTCCCAGCTGGGCAACGGCTTCCACTGCGTAGGAGTGCCCCGCCCACACGGCGATCGTGTCCCGCGCCAGCGCCGCGGCCACCTCGTCCGGCGAGCGGTCGCGCACGGTGAACGAGATCGTCGGCGTGCGCCCCTGCGGTGACGGCGGCCCCCAGACGGTGACGCCGTCCATGCCCGACAAACCCTCCAGTAGCGGCGCGAACACCGTCGCCTCGTCGGCGGCAACCTGATCCATGCCCGCGTCCAGCAGGTCGCGAGCAGCGGCCATGGTGGCGGCAATCGACTCGAAGTTGGCGGTGCCTGTCTCGAACCGATTGGGGAACCGATCACCCGCGGGTCGCACCTTTGCGACGGGGAGCTCGTCGACGAACGCTGCATCGGCACACAGCACGCCGGCGTGCGGCCCGTACCACTTGTACGGGCTCGTCACGAGGACGTCGCAACCGAGTGCGGCGACGTCGATCGCCTGGTGCGGAGCAAGGTGCACGGCGTCCACGAACACCTTCGCCCCCGCGTCGTGGGCAGCGGCGACGATCGGCGCGAGGTCGGGCACCGTGCCGAGCAGGTTCGACGCTCCCGTGACGGCGACCCATCGCGTGCGCTCGTCGATCTCGGCGATGACGTCGGCAGGGTCGAGCCCGCCGGTCATCGGATCGAACGGGGCGAGCACGTGCTCGGCGCCACGCTCGTCGCAGACGAGCCGCCACGGCGTCACGTTGGCGTCGTGGTCGAGGCGCGTCCCGACGATCCGGTCGCCCTCTCGTAGCGTCGATCCGACGGCGCGCGTGAACGCCAGCGTCATCGTGGTCATGTTGGCGCCGAACGCGATCGATCCCGGCTCGGCGCCGAGCAGTTCGCCTACGGTCGCCCGCGCACTCGCCAGCAGCTCGTCGCATCGCAGCGCGGCCGCAAACGGACCGCCGTTGTTGGCGTTGTCGCCACTGGACGCCCACTCGCCCATCGCGGCGATGGCCGTGTCGACCATCTGCGTCCCAGCAGGGCCGTCGAACCGCGCCCATCCGCCACGCACACCGGGAAACCGCGCCCGGATCGCGTTGCTGTCGCCCGTCGTCATCCCGTCACCGTAGGGAGCGTGGCCGCTGGATGCCGCGTCGCGGACACCGGCAGCTCGCCGCCGACTCAGTTGGTGTCGGCGTGTGTGCTGCGGGGTGGGTTGAAGTGGACGGCCCAGTGGTCGAGGCGTTCACCGAGGGGGTGTTGCCAGGTTCCGGTCGGTGGTGGTGGTGGGCCGCCTGGCGTGGTGGGTGCCGCGCCGGGCTCGATACATCGCCCGCGAGCATCAGTGAACACGACCGCACCGCGTGAACCCGGTGCCTGGTCGGCGTTGCCGGTGATGCCGAGCTCGTTGCGGTGGTGCATGCGGTGATGGGTTGGGCAGAGACAGATCAGGTTCCAGGTGTCGGTGTCACCGTGATCAACGCGGTGGATGATGTGATGGACTTGCACCCATCGGGTCTGGGTGCAGCCCGGTACCCGGCAGCCGAGGTCGCGGTGCTCGACGAGGCGGCGGGTGCGGTCCGGCACGATCGGCTGCGCCCTTCCGACGTTGACCGGGATCCCGTCGACGACGTAGATCGGTGTCACGCTCCCATCGCAGAGGTACAGGTCGCGGAGCGCGTCGGGGACCC
>JACDGA010000207.1 GCA_013815505.1 Acidimicrobiia bacterium | reverse complement strand
TCCTCGGGCTCGGCGCAGGGGCCTCACCGGCGAGCCCGTTCGCCTCCGAGCAGATCGCCGCCGAACACCACATCGAGCCGACGCTGGCCGGCCGCCACGCGCTCGTCGCACGCCAGCTCGACGTGCTCGACCTGCTGTGGAGCGACAGCGACCCCGAACGCCGCGACTTCCCCCGTCCCAAGCGTCCACCGCACGTACTGCTCGGCGTCAGCAGCAGGCCGCTGGCCCGCATGGCCGGCTTGCGCACCGACGGCGTGAACGTGCGGTGGAACGACGCCAGTGCAGACGAGCTGATCGCCGCCGCCCGCAGCGCTCGGGCGGCCCGCGACGCCGACTGCGACGCCGGTGAGCGCCGCCCGTTCCTCGTCACGGTGTGGGCACGGTGGGACCCCGCGTTGTTCGACGCCGAGCACCCCGATCGCCTGGCGATGGCCGCCACCGCTGTCGATCGGCTGATCCTGCTGGCGATCGACCCCGTCACCCCCGACGAGATCGCCGCCGCGGCAGCGAAGTCCTGACCCCGAACGGACGCCACGGATAGGCTGGCCGCTGCCGTTGAAACCGGTCGGGAGAGCTGACGTCAACGTCGACACGCAGCGCCGAAGGAGCAACCACCCCGGAATCTCTCAGGCGAACGGACCGATCGGAAGAGGCAACGCTGGATCGAACACGAGACAGCGGGGGTCGAGCCCACCACGAGGAGTGATCATGCCCCCGTTCTCCGACCTCACCGCCGACGACGACTTCGTCGGACGCCACATCGGTCCCACCGACGACGATCTCGCCGAGATGCTGTCGCTGCTCGGTGTCGCCGACCTCGACGAGCTGATCGACGAGACCGTGCCGAAGCCGATCCGCATGACCGAGCCGCTCGCGCTCGGTGCCCCACGACGCGAGGATGACGTGCTCGCCGAGCTGCGGCGTCACGCCGACAGGATCACCGTGCGCACGAGCCTCATCGGCATGGGATACACGCCAACCGTCACTCCCCCGGTGATCCTGCGCAACGTCGTCGAGAACCCCGCCTGGTACACCGCATACACGCCGTACCAGCCCGAGATCAGCCAGGCCGGCTGGAGGCGCTGCTCAACTTCCAGACCCTTGTCGCCAACCTGACGGGACTGCCCGTCGCGAACGCCTCCCTGCTCGACGAGGCAACAGCCGCCGCCGAGGCGATGTCGATGTGCCGTCGGCTGTCCGCCTCGGCATCGGAAACCTTCTTCGTCCACGCCGACACGCATCCGCAGACGATCGCCGTGCTGGCGACCCGTGCCGAGCCTGTCGGCGTCTCGCTCGTCGTCGGTGACGACGAGGCGTTCGAGGCGCTCGACGCGTGCTTCGGTGCCCTCTTCTCGCTGCCGACGTCGACGGGAGCGGTACGCGACTGGACCGACGCCGTCGACCGGGTTCACGACCTCGGCGCCCTGGCGGTCATCACGACCGATCCGATGGCCTGCGTCCTCGTCGCCACACCCGGCGAGATCGGCGCCGACATCGCGATCGGTTCCGCTCAGCGGCTCGGTGTCCCGATGGGCTTCGGTGGCCCGCACGCGGCGTTCATCTCCTGTCACGATCGCGCCGCACGCGCTCTCCCTGGCCGCCTCGTGGGCGTCAGCAAGGACGCGGAGGGCCGGCCTGCGCTTCGCCTCGCGCTGCAGACCCGAGAGCAGCACATCCGGCGCGAGCGGGCGACCTCCAACATCTGCACCGCCCAGGTGCTGCTCGCCAACATTGCCGGCTTCTACGCCGCATGGCACGGCCCTCACGGCCTACGACGGATCGCGACGCGCATCCATCGCCTCACGTCGAGCGCGGCGAACGCAATGCGTGACGCCGGATCGACACTGCTCCACGACACGTGGTTCGACACGATCACGATCGGCGACGTCGATGCCGACGACGCTGTCGCCCGGGCGGCGGCCGCCGGATTCGACATCCGCCGGGTCGACGACCGCACGATCGCGCTCACCTTTGACGAGACGACCACGCCGGCCGAGGTCGCCGCCGTCGTCGCCGCGTTGTGCGGCGGCGCCGAGCCGACGCTCGATCTCGACGCGCCTCGCAGCGGTCTCGACGACGTGGCGCCACGTCGCGCCGAGCTGCTCCCCCAGTCCGTGTTCCGCCGGCACCACAGCGAGCACGAGATGCTGCGCTATCTCCGGCGCCTCGCCGACAAGGACCTCGCTCTCGACCGCACGATGATCCCGCTCGGATCGTGCACGATGAAGCTCAACGCCACGACTGAGATGCAGCCGCTCACGTGGTCGGAGTTCTCTCAGGTGCACCCGTTCGCCCCCGCGGCGTCGGTGACCGGTTACCAGGCGATGATCGACGAGCTGTCGGAGATGCTCGTCGCGATCACGGGCTACGACGCCGTCAGCCTGCAGCCCAACGCCGGAAGCCAGGGCGAGCTCGCCGGACTGCTCGCCGTGCGCGCGTACCATCGCCAACGTGGCGACCTCGCCCGAACCCGCTGCCTCATCCCCTCGAGCGCGCACGGCACCAACGCCGCAAGCGCCGTGCTCGCCGGCATGGACGTGGCTGTCATCGGTTGCGACGACGAGGGCAACGTCGACGTCGGCGACCTGGCGCGCCACCTCGACGCCGACGGCGACCGCGTGGCGGCGATCATGCTCACCTATCCGTCGACGCACGGCGTGTTCGAGGAGCAGATAAGTGACATCTGCGCAATGGTCCACGACGCCGGCGGCCAGGTGTACGTCGATGGCGCCAACCTGAACGCGCTCGTCGGGCTCGCCCAGCCCGGCACGTTCGGTGCCGACGTCAGCCACCTCAACCTGCACAAGACGTTCTGCATCCCCCACGGCGGTGGCGGACCCGGTGTCGGACCCGTCGCCGTGCGGGCGCACCTCGCGCCGTTCCTGCCGGGAGGCGAGCACGTCGGCCCCGTCGCAGCGGCGCCGTTCGGCTCGGCGAGCATCCTCACGATCGCGTGGGTCTACCTCAAGCTGATGGGGGCGGAGGGCGTGACCCGCGCGTCGAAGGTCGCCATCGCCTCGGCGAACTACCTCGCGGCCAGGCTCGATCAGTGCTTCCCCGTGCTCTACACCGGCCCCACCGGACGCGTCGCTCACGAGTGCATCCTCGACGTGCGGCCGCTGACGAAGGCGACCGGTGTGACCGTCGACGACATCGCCAAGCGGCTCATCGACTTCGGCTTCCACGCACCGACGATGAGCTTCCCCGTCGCCGGCACGCTGATGGTGGAGCCCACCGAGAGCGAAACGAAGGCCGAGCTCGACCGCTTCTGCGAAGCGATCATCGAGATCCGAGCCGAGGTCGACGCCGTCGCCGCCGGCGACTGGTCGATCGGTGAGAGCCCACTGCGTCACGCGCCGCACACGGCGGCGATGCTGATCGGCGAGTGGGAGCGCCCATACGCCCGCGAGCTCGGCGCCTACCCGATCTCGAACCTGCGCACGACGAAGTACTTCCCCCCGGTGGCGCGCGTCGACAACGCCCACGGTGATCGCAACCTCATGTGCTCGTGCGAGCCGCTCGAGGCGTATCAGTAGCTCGCGGCGCATCCGCCAGATAGCGGTCGCCGTCGGTCAGCGAGCCGGCGTCGGTCCAGGCCTGCTCGGCCTGGTCGAGCCGGGCCACCGCCGACGGTCGAAGCTCGTCGGCCACGCCGGCGATGAGCGCGTTGAGCAGCGCGAGCGTGCCGACCTGACTGTCGAACGGTCCGACGGAGGCCGCGGACAGCACGAAGGCGTGGTCGGCGAGCGCAGCGAGCGGTGAAAGCACGTTGTCGGTCAACGCCACGACGTGCATCCCCCTGTCCGACGCCAGGCGGGTGGCGTCGAGCACCCAGCGGTCGTAGCGACGCAGGTCGATGGCGACGACGGTCGTCGACGACGACGCGAACGCAAGCTCGCGCTGGCGGGCGACGTCGTTGCCCGCGAGGTGCACGACGCCGGGACGCAGCGAGTGCAGATCGGCGACGAACTGGCCGGCGACACCGGCAACCGCGTCACCGGCGACGACGAGCACGTCGATCGCCAGATCGGCGAGACGTGCGACCACGGCGACCAGCTCGTCGGCGTCGACGGCGTCGAGCGTCGCGTTGACGTTGCCCACCTCGGTCGCCCTCACCTGTTCGATGGCGTGATCGTGCGCCTCCCCCTCGTGCTCGCGGATCCGCTCCGCAGCAGGGCGGAGCTGATTGGCGAGATCGCCCTGTACCGAGTCCTGC
>JACDGA010000206.1 GCA_013815505.1 Acidimicrobiia bacterium | reverse complement strand
TTGCGGACGTTGCGCAGCTTCGTGCGCACGAACGCCCCGCCCTTGCCGGGCTTCACGTGCTGGAACTCCACGACCTGGAACAGCCCGTTGTCGAGCTGCAGCGTGATGCCGTTCTTCAGGTCGTTCGTGGTGATGGCTGGCACGGTGCGCCACGATACGCCCGCTCGCCACACGACACGACGTCGCGGTCACCCGTCGCCGGCACCGAGCAGCGAGACGACCGCCTGCACAGCCAACTCGTAGCCGAGCATCCCGAACCCGACGATCGTGCCGTCGGCGACGGGTGCGACCACGCTGGTGTGACGCCACGGCTCGCGGGCGTTCGGATTGGAGATGTGGACCTCGATCACGACGCCGTCGAACGCAGCGAAGGCGTCGTGGAGCGACCACGCGTAGTGCGTCAGCGCGCCGGGGTTGACGATGATCGCCCGGTGCACGCCCCGTGCCCGGTGGATGTGGTCGACAAGGTCACCCTCGGCGTTCGACTGCGCCGCCTCCACCTCGATCCCTTCGGCGGCGCAGGCGATGCGCACGACGTCCACGTACTCGTCGAGCGTCGCCGCGCCGTACGTCTCCGGCTCACGTTCACCGAGCAGGTTGAGGTTCGGCCCGTGGAGCAGGAGCAGGGAGCGGGACCCGGCTGGCACAGTTGGCACAGTTGGCACGGATGTCACGGTACGTCACCGCCGACGCATGCCAGCGAGCGTTGCCCGTACTGCGTCGGGCGAGATCCCGCGCACGACGTCGAGGCCGCCTGGGCCGTCGAGCACGAACGTCAGGCCGTCGATCGCCTTCTTGTCGCGAGCCATGAGTGCGACGAGCTCGTCCGGGTCGAGGCCGTCGGGCAGGCGATCGTCGAGACCGTACTCGTCGACCACGACGCGGCGGTGCTCCTCCACGCGTGCCTCGTCGATGCGACCTGTCGCCGCCGCGAGGCGGGCGGCGAACACGAGCCCGACGGCGACCGCCTCGCCGTGTGTGAACTCGTGGTGCGTCGCGATCTCGAGCGCGTGGGCGAGTGTGTGGCCGTAGTTGAGCAGTGCCCGTGAGCCGGACTCGCGCTCGTCGGCGACGACGGCGGCAGCCTTGATCTCGACGCAGCGGGCGACACGCGCCTCGAGGTCGAGCACGGTGAGGTCGTCACCTGTCAGGAAGTGGTACTTCGCCATCTCGCCGTTGCCCGAGCGCAGCTCGCGGGCGGGCAGCGTGGCGAGCGCGTCGAGATCGCAGATCACGCCGGCCGGTTGCCAAAACGTGCCGACGAGGTTCTTGCCGGACGCAAGGTTGACGCCGGTCTTGCCACCGATGGCGGCGTCGACCATCGCCAGCAGGCTCGTGGCGACGTGCACGACGGTGACGCCGCGATGCCACGTCGAGGCCGCGAAGCCGGCGAGATCGGTCACCATCCCACCGCCGACGGCGACGACGACGTCACCGCGCGTGAGGCCCATCGCGGCGAACCGCTCGGCGAGCGCCTCGACCGTCGTCATCGTCTTGACCGTCTCGCCCTGGCCGATGGCGATCACCTCGGTGGGCAGACCCGTCGCGATGTCGCACGGGATGCCGTCCTGGGTGACGAGTGCGATGCGCCGTGACGACGCCGGCAGCATCGAGGCGAGCGCGGTAACGGCACCCGATCCCACCACGACGTCGTACGGACGCCCGGGCAGGTCGACAGTGACCGTTGTGGTCATCTCAACACCGCCACTGCGACCTCCGCCGCCGACCGGTGCTCGACCGACACGATCGCGTCGGCGACCTCGCGGTACAGCGCCTCGCGCTCGTCCGCCATCCGCGTGAGGGTTGCAGCCGGATCGCCGTCGAGCAGCGGGCGATGATCGGCGCGACCGACGCGATCGACCAGCGTCGGGACGTTGCCGACGAGCCACACGACACGAGCGTTCGATTCGCGAAGCGCCGCCCGGTTGTCGGGATCGAGCACGACACCGCCGGCGGCGACGATGACCGACGGCTCCTTGCGCTCGAGCGCCTCGCGCAGCGCGTCGCGCTCGAGCGCGCGGAACGCCGCCTCGCCGTCATGCTCGAAGATCTCACGCACCGTGCGGCCCGTCGCCGCCTGGATGACCGCGTCGGAGTCGACGAGCTGCTGCCCGAGGCGCGCGGCGACGATGCGTCCGACGGTCGTCTTGCCGACACCCATCATCCCCACGAGCACGAGGTGCGCGGTCACGGCGAGGGGTCGGGCAACGTCTCGGCGAACGCTTCCGCGTTGCGCACCAGCTCGGACACCGTGTCACCGCCGAACTTGCGCTGCGCCTCCCGGGCCAGCACGAGGGCGACCATCGTCTCGGCGACGACGCCCATCGCCGGCACCGCAGTGACGTCGGTGCGCTCCTTGAACGACACGGTCGACTCCTTCGTGACCGTGTCCACCGTGGCGAGCGTCGGGCGGTTGAGCGTGGCCAGTGGCTTCATGTGGGCGCGCACGACGACCAGCTCACCCGTTGAGATTCCACCTTCGACGCCGCCCGCGCGCGACGTCTCGCGGCGGTAGCGATCGCCGCCGTCGTCCCATGTGATCGCGTCGTGGGCGGCGCTCCCCCGTGCCCCGGCCACCTCGAAGGCATCGCCGACCTCGACGCCCTTGATGGCCTGGATGCTCATCACGGCGTGTGCGATCAGCGCGTCGAGCTTGCGGTCCCAGTGCACGTGGCTACCTAGGCCGACGGGCACGCCGTACGCAAGCACCTCGACGACGCCACCGAGCGAATCACCCGCGGCGGCGGCCGCCTTGATCTCCTCGACCATCGCGTCGGCGGCCGCAGCGTCGAAGCACCGCACAGGCGAGTCGTCGACGGTGTCGAGATCATCGACCGTCGGACGCGGCGAGGTGGGCGCAACGGCGGCACCGCCGAGACGAACGACGTGCGAGATCACATCGATGGCGAGGTGCGAGAGCAGCACCTTGGCCAGCGCGCCGGCCGCGACCCGTGCCGCCGTCTCGCGGGCGCTCGCCCGTTCGAGCACATCGCGGGCGTCGGAGAACCCGTACTTCTGCATGCCGGCGAGGTCGGCGTGACCGGGCCGGGGCGTCGTGAGCGGCGCCGCCGTCTCCCCCGGAGCGGCGGACATCTCCGCGTGCCACTTGTCGCTACGCGTCCACTCGCTGTTGCCGATCTCGATCGCCACCGGTGAACCCAGCGTCCTGCCGTGGCGGACACCACCGATGAACCGCAGCTCGTCGGCCTCGAAGCGCTGGCGGGGACCCCTGCCGTACCCGAGTCGACGCCGTGCCAGCTCGCCGGCGATGTCGTCGAGCGTGACGGCGAGCCCGGCCGGGAGACCCTCGACGGTGACGACGAGCGACGGGCCGTGGGACTCGCCTGCCGTCAGGAAGCGAAGCATCACCGCAGCGTATCGGTGGTGTCCCCGGCGGAGCGGGAGGCCAGTTCGGCCTCCGCTGCTGCCCGCAGCGTCGACGCATCGGGCGTCGTGCCCGTCCACAGCCGCTGCTGGCGCACAGCCTGATGGACGAGCATCGTGAGCCCGTCGACCACGCGACAGCCTGCGGCGCGGCCCTCGGCGAGCAGCACGGTCTCGAGCGGGTGGTAGACGATGTCAGCGACGACCTGATGGGCGCGAACCGTGCCAGCCGGCAGCGGCGAGTCACGCGTGCCCATGCCGACCGACGTGGCGTTGACGACGATGTCCGCCGTGGCGATGTCGGCCAACGTGCCGGCGACGGCGACGTCGGCGAGTGCTGATGCGGCATCGGACCGCGATGGCGTGCGATTGACGACCGCGATGCGGTCCGCTCGCGCACGCCCGAGTGCCTCGACGATGCTGCGCGCCGCGCCGCCTGCGCCGAGCACGACGATCGCCTGGCCGGACGGGTCGACGCCCTCGGCACGGAGGCCGTCGACGAACCCGTCACCATCGGTGGAGTACCCGATGAGATGCCCGTCGCCGGTGACGGCGACCGTGTTCACGCTGCGCAGCGCCGCCGCCGCCACGTCGACCTCGTCGACGTACGCCGCGACCTCCTCTTTGTGGGGGGTGGTGACCGCCAGTCCCTTGATGCCGAGCGTGCGCATCGCGTCGAGTGCAGCGTCCGCCCTTCCCGCCGCGACGTCGAAGCTGACGAACGCCCACTCGCCTGGCACCGTGGCGAACGCCGCCCGGTGGATCGACGGCGAGAGGCTGTGGGCGACCGGCGAGCCGATGAGAGCGGCGACGTTCACAACTCGACGCCGGCAGCGATC
>JACDGA010000205.1 GCA_013815505.1 Acidimicrobiia bacterium | reverse complement strand
GACCCCGGGCGTCGACGGGCAGTGCCGGGCCTCGTGGCAACGCAACCTCGGCCCGGGCTCGGGATCGAGCTTGCCGGCGTTCGGTCTGCTCGCGACCATTCAGCTGCCGAGACTTCCGTGGCGAGGCATCTTCGATCCCCCGGCCCTTCCGCCCACTGGATCGTTGCTCGCCGACACGCCGGCGTTTGGGTCGAGCAATGAAGGCTGCGCGCTCAACGGCCAGTTCACGGCATTCGAAAACTCGGACCAAGCGTCGTTCTGTCACAACGGCACCGCCTGCCAGAGCAGCGGCGATTCCAATAACCCGGGACCGTACTGCTATCCGGGCGGCACCGAGTGTCCTCCCGGTGGAGGTGGCGGACCGGCTCGCTACCGCACGTATCTCGCCTACCGCTGGCTCGACATGGACGGCGATGGGCTTGTCGATCTCGTCGCAGCCGCGCACGGCGATATCGATCACTACGACATCGCCCGCGGCAATCGAGTCGGCTACGACCTGCCACAGGAGCCCTTCGGACCGTGGCCGGCTTGCCCGGGCACGCTGCTGGATCGGTGCAAGGAGACCAGCGCGGCGTGCGCGGCTCCCAGCCGTGGCTGCGACGCGTTCCTCGGTACGTGCAATACCAACTGGGGCACTCCGCTCGCCGTCCCGGAGAGCGGACCGACGATGAACAACTGCATCACCCAGGCGCCTTCGCTGAGCTGCAGCCGCCTGCTCCGGAGAGCCGCGACGTCGCCTGCACAGGAGACGCCGGAGACACCGGACACGCCGTACACGCGCACGCCCTACGAGCGCTGCGAAGGCCTTTTCCCCTGGTTCATCTACAAGAACACCGGCAACGGCGTCTTCGCGTCGACGCCGATCATCAAGTATCAACCGGTGCCGCTCGAGTCGGACACCGGTGATTCGAACATGTCCGGTCCGACGGTCACCTCGGCGGACCACACCATCTCGGACTTCGATGGGGACGGAATCCTCGACGCCGTGGTTCGCCCGCAGCCGCAGAACAACGAAGATCCCGACAACTGGTGGTGGTGGTACGTCTGGCTCGGCGATGGCTCCGGCGGGTTCGCCGGCAAGCGATTCGTGTTCTCGACACGCGATCGCAACGACAACCACGTCTCGAAGACCAGCTCGAATCAGCCCGGACCCGCCGGGGAAGTGCTGTCTTCCCACGGTCTGATCGACGCAAACGGCGACGGTCTACCGGATCACTGGGTCCGCGACGTAGCGGCCGACAACGTCAATATCGCGTTCAACGAGGGTACTCGATTCGGCATGTATCCGATGCCCAATGCGGGACCGGTGGGCGAGCTCTACACGACGAGCGGCGCGGTCATCGCGAACGACATCGACACCTCGATCACCGCGCCGAGTCCCTGGAGCCCGGGTACCACCATCCTCGAAGGCGAATCCTCGGCGCGAAATCGCACGGTCGACGTCGATGGCGATGGCCGCATCGACATCGTCCGGACAGGTGCACAAGGGCCCTACGTGAGGTTCAACCTCGGTGGCCAGTTCGCCGCGGGCTCGGGGGTTCCGTATCCCGGTAATGCCGGCGGCCTCGAACGCCTGACCCGAGCGCGCAACGAAGTTCCGCTGGTGTGGGAAGTGCGCAGTGACCTGATCGATCTCGATGGAGACGGCATCGCCGAGTCCGTCGCCTACGAGGACAGCGGCTTTCATCGCTTCGAGCGCGCGCCGGCCACGACTCCACCGCGCCTGCTGCAGTCGATCAATAACGGCCGCGGGGCTCGTGTGACCGTCGGGTACGGGCAGATGCATGACTCGACCGTTGTCGAGCAGCATCCCGAGCAGACCTGGTTCGACGGTCGCCCGAAGACGACCCCGCGTACGCAGTGGGTCGTGCGGTCTGTGGTCGACGTCGATGACTTCTCGTCGACAACCGCGACCACGGGTTACTTCTATCGCAACCCGCGCCATGGAGCCGACGACGAAGGCCGCTTCGCGTTCCGCGGTTTCGAAGAGGTGATCGCGACCTCTCCGACCTCGATGAAGACCGTGCAGCGATACTCGTACACGCCCGACTGGAGTGGCCGCCTCGCGCAGACGCTGGTCCTCCCGGCGCCGTCCGAAGGCTCCACCGACGTTCGCTCGATCTCGAAGTCGACGTGGATTGCACGCACGCTGTTCGGTGGCGTGGTCACCGCGTTTTATCCAACGATCGCCGAGAGCCTGACCTGCGCGAACGGTCAGACCGAGGCGAGCTGCGTCGCGAATCCGGCCGGCTACACCCGAACGGAATCGACCTTGGTCGACTTTCCGATCAGCGGCCAGAAGCTACTGACCCTCGAAACAGGAACGCTACTCAAGAAGCAGGTCGGCACGGCGGACGGCGATCGCCAGACCATCCGGACCTTCGACATGCTCCTCGACGGGACGACCTA
The DNA here is from genome assembly GCA_013815505.1 of Acidimicrobiia bacterium. GTDB lineage: Bacteria > Actinomycetota > Acidimicrobiia > Acidimicrobiales > Ilumatobacteraceae > JACDHN01. Next base: position 1,821 of record JACDGA010000205.1, on the reverse strand, counting down.
TCGCGTGCGCCCACGAACGCTCACCAAGGAGCACCGTGTCGGCGGCGCGATGACGATGTTCGCGAAGTCGGATCAAACCTGGGACCCCACGTTCGCAGCGAATCTCACGAACGAAGTCTGGTTCGACACGAACGATGCCAATCGTGCGATCGCGAAGACGGTCTACGACATGACCACGGGCAACGTGGTCGAGCGCTGGAAGCCGGTCCAGAACGCGGCGAGCACGACGAGGACCGTGCTGACCTACGATTCGCGCGAGCTGTTCGTCGCGACGGAGGTCGACGAGGTCGGTCACGGCCGCGACTACCTCTGGAACTATGGCACCGGCACGAAGCTGCGCACCGACGGGCCCAACGTCCGCGACTGCACGACCAACTGCCCGCCGCTCACGCCGACCAGCGTGCTCAAAGAGCAACAGTCCGTGAAGATCGACGGCCTGGGTCGCACCATCGAGCGCTGGGAGACCCAGAGCGTCGAGGGTGGCGCGTTCACGCTCTTTCAGATGGAGCTGACGAGCTACTTCGATGCCGTCGTCGCACCGACGACACCCTCGTCGATGACACACCAGACTCGGCAGTCGACCAACGCTGCCGTGCTGTTGACGCAGGTCAAGACCGAGCTCGACGGCCACGGAAGGCCGCTGCGGCGGATCGAGTCCGTCAATGGCACAGCGCCCACGGATCACGTGACGCTGTTCCAGTACCGCAACGACGGCACGCTCCAGACGGCGACCGTCCCCGATCCGACGCAGAACAACGCGAGCCTTGTCAGCTACGCGTACGGCTTCGACAGCCTCGGTCGAGCGACCTCGATCCGTCGTCCCGATGCAGCCGCCGCGATCGATCAAAGCGGCGCCGACATCAGCTACGACGGGCTCTCGAAGACCGTGACCGAGGTCGTCGGCGTAGCGGGCGGCACACCGAGCGTCACCAAGACCGTGACCGATCCGTTCGGGCGTCTGATCGAGGTCCACGAGCAAACGCTGACGAGCCCGATCACCTTCGCCATTTCCCACTACGTGTTTGGCCCCGACGACAACATGGCGACTGTCATCGATCCTGAAAATGTCACCACACAGCTTCAGCACGACTTTGCTGGTCACCGAACGCAGATCACGCGCCACGGGCGAATCTGGAAGTACGGCTACGACAAGAACGGAAATCTGATCTCGCAACAAGCGCCCGGCTCGCCGAGCCCGCCAGTAACCGATCCGGACTACACGACAACGATCGCCTACGACGACATCGACCGCATGAAGTCCAAGCTGGTCGGCCAGCGTGGCTTGTCCGCGGCCGATCAGGTGCTGTTCGGCGGGCGAACCGAAAAGCTCCAGTGGGACTACGGCGGCAACATGACGGGGCGGCTGTACGCGTGGCTCACGTACGCGCCGAACACCACCGTCCCGACGATCACGCGTTCGACGGCGAACACCGATCAAGGCGGCGAGCGTTCTCGCAAGCACAACTTCTACAACGTCGCTGGCCTTGCCGGAGAACGCAGTGTCAGCCGGAAATTCAGCTTCGACAACAAGCTCACAGAGATCCGATATGGAGACGCGCTACCGGGCAGTAGCGAGTACACGCTCGGCAAGTTCCACTACGACGCGCGGGGCAACCCGCTCCAGCTCGGCTTCCTCAACATCAACTCCGGGCAGCCAAACACCACCATCGGCGTCCAGACCCGAAACGTCGCCGGGCTCGTCACCAAGCGCAAGTCCACGACCACCGGTGCGATGACGTTCGTCGAGTCGAACTGGACGTACGACAAGCTCGGTCGCGTCACCAGTCAAGTGGTGCAAAAGGCGCCCGGCCCCGTCGAGGT
>JACDGA010000204.1 GCA_013815505.1 Acidimicrobiia bacterium | reverse complement strand
AGGAGCTCCCCGTGACCGAGTTCGACCATCGCCCCCGCCACCTCGACACCAAGCTGCGTGCTCGGGCACGCGAGGTCATCCCCGGAGGCATGTACGGCCACCAGAACGCCGGCCGGCTGCCGGCGGCACTGCCCCAGTTCATGGCGGAGGGCGACGGTTGTCGCGTTCGTGACGTCGACGGCAACGACTACATCGACTTCATGTGCAGCTACGGACCGATCATCCTCGGGCACCGACATCCGGTCGTCGACGCCGCCGCGCTCGACCAGCAATTGCGCGCTGACTGCCAGAACGGCCCAGGCGAGGTGATGGTGGAGCTTGCCGAGCGGCTGGTCGACGTCGTCGACCACGCCGACTGGGCGATCTTCTCCAAGAACGGCACCGACGCCACCACGACGTGCGTGACGGTGGCGAGGGCGACGACGGAGCGCCGCAAGGTGCTGGTGGCCGAGGGCGCCTATCACGGCGCCGCCCCCTGGTGCACCCCGATCATCAACGGCGTGGTCCCGGACGATCGCGCCCACCTGCTGCACTACCAATTCAACGACCTGGACTCCGCCGACAAGGCGGCGTCGGTCGCCGGTGATGATCTGGCGGCGATCGTCGTGTCGCCGTTCCGCCACGACGCCCGCCACGAACAAGAGCTGGTCGACCCGAACTTCGCACGAGGGCTGCGCTCGATCTGCGACGGTGCCGGTGCGGCCCTGATCCTCGACGACGTGCGCTGCGGGTTCCGGATGGCGTACGGCGGCAGCTGGGAGCCGATTGGCGTGGCCCCCGACCTGTCAGCGTGGAGCAAGGCGATCGCCAACGGCTATCCGTTGGCGGCCGTGCTTGGGAACGAACGGTTCCGAGCCGGTGCAGAGAAGATCTACGTCACCGGCTCGTTCTGGTTCTCGGCCGCGGCGATGGCCGCCGGTCTCGCCACCGTCGACACCCTCGGAAGCGAGAGCGCGCTGGCGAAGATCGAGCGCGCAGGGGCGCGACTCCGCGACGGCCTGGCCGCGCAGGCCCGCGGCCACGGCGTCGAGATCCGCCAGACAGGCCCGCCGCAGATGCCGCTGCTCACCTTCGCCGGTGACGACGAGAAGTTCACGCTGGCGTCGGAGTGGACCGACGTGGCGGCACGGCGCGGCGCGTACTTCCACCCGTGGCACAACTGGTTCCTGAGCGCGGCACACACCGACGCCGACATCGACGAGGCCCTTCTTGCCACCGACGAAGCGTTCGCCGCCGTCCGCAAGGCGCTCGATCACCGCTGACCGACAAAGGGGGCCTGGCGCCGAAGTCGACCGCGACGTGGCCGCCAAGCGGAGGCCGCCCCACGTGGGCACGAAACGCCAGGCGTGGCCGCTGCGTCGTTGTCGTAGCCGCCCGGCTCCCGCAGCCAGGCCAGTCCCGCTGCGGTGTAGAGGTGCCGGGCGCTCGTGAAGGTCGGCATCCACTCCCCCGCCTCCGGCCGCGTGTCCCACCCGACGTGGTCGGCGTGTACGTGCGTGTGGACCACGCAGTCGATGCCGTCGACGTGGAAACCGGCGGCCCTGAATCGATTCATGAACGGCCAGGACTGGTCGTTCCAGAAGGGCATCGCCAACGCTTTGCCGCTGCCCACGCCCACGCGTGATCGATTGGCACTCGCGACGTGGCCTCAGAGCCGTCCGACCGCAGTCGTTGCCAGCACGAACAACGTGTCGAGGTCGGTCTTCTCGCCGTCGGCGAGCGAGACGAAGACGGCGAACCGGACGTCACCCTTGACGACGGTGACCTGGCCAAGTGTCTCGTTCGCGACGGCTGCGTCACCGACACCGTCGAGCTCCTCACCTCGACCCTCGGAGATCTGTGACAGGAACGTGTCGGCGTCGCCCCGCTCGACGTTGATCTGGACGGCCGCGCTGCCGTCGGCAAGACGGTAGGTGCACGCGCCGACGCCGCCGGCATCGACGTTGGTCGGTTCGGCGGGCTCATCCCCGAGCACTGCGGCAGCCTCGTCGGAGGTCACCAGGCTGCACGGATCGAGCGATCCGTCGCCGGGGTCGGCAGGCGCCGGCGCTTCCGTGTCGCCGGGGACGTCCGTTGCATCGGGCGCCTCCGTCGCGCCAGCGGCGTCCGTTGCGTCGGGCGCATCAGACGTGGGGTCGACGACGGCGTCACCCCCTTCGTCGCCCCCGCCACAGCCGGCGGCGACGCTCATCACCACGACGGCGGTGAGGGCGAGGCGCCACGCGGATGGCCATCTGCCTGCGGTCGTGACCGGGAATCGATCGGTGTTCATCGGCGGTGCTCCAGTGCTCGGGAATGGGTTGTGAACGATGCGAAGTGGTTGACGCAACACGAGCAGCTCACTGCCCGTCCAGCACGGCGTTGGCTGCTGCGATCAGCTGATCGGCCTCGACGGGCAACAGCTGTCCGTCGGGTGCCTGCACGAGGATGCCCTCGCCGGGTTGCGTCGTCGGTTCGCCGACGGGAACGCCGAGAGCGCCAGACGCAACATCAGCCGTGACGGCGACCCGCTGGATGGACGGCCATGTGTGCCCTCTCGTGGTGGTCGGGACTCGGTCACTGTTCATGACTGTTCGCTCCTGTGCTCGGTCGGGTTGGCGATGGCACCAGGTGGAGGACGCGGAGCTCACGCACCACTGGTGGCACGGCGAGCTCGTCGAAGGCATCGCTCACCCGGTCGCGAGCGGCGTGCCGGGCGGCGGCAGACGCCCAGACGTCGATCGTGCGAACGCCGTCGTCGGTCGGGCCCGCGAGGTGGAGGATGAGCCCCGGGACGGAGCCTCGAACCGCATGCTGGGCGAGATAGTCGTCCCAGGCGGCAGCGATGTCGGTGACGATGGCAACGGCTGAATCCGTGCCATCGCCACGAGTCGAGTTCATGCGCCAGATGGTGACGGCAACCGGTTCAGGACCGGTATAGCTCGCAACCGTCGACGCGACGGGACGAAGATGAAGCGATGCTCGAGTACCGGGTGCTGGGGCCACTCGAGGTCCGATGCGAAGGTTCCCCGGTGCTCATCACGGCGCCAAAGGTCAAGACGCTGCTCTTGGCGCTCTTGCTGCGCCCGAACGAGGTCGTTCCCGCCGATCACCTGATGGAGGCGATCTGGCCGGATCACGTCCCGGACTCGGCTCACAAGCTCGTTCAGGTCTACGTGTCGCAGCTGCGCGCCGCGCTCGGAGCCGATGCGATCGAGACGGTCGGCCAGGGCTACCGGGTCGACGTCGCCGCGACTGGTCTCGACGCCCAGCGCTTCGACCGCATGCGCGCCGATGGACGCAGGGCACTCTCCGACGGGAACCCTGAGTTGGCCCTCGCCCTTGCCCGGCGCGCGTTGGCACTCTGGCGAGGACCTGCGCTCGCCGATGTCGCCTACGAGGCGTTCGCCTCGGCCGAGGCTGCGCGCCTCGACGAGTTACGGCTCGACTGCGCAGGAGACGAGCTGGATGCCGAACTGGCACTCGGGCGCCATGAAGAAGTGGTCCCGGCGCTGCGCCGACTGTGCACCGAGAACCCGCTTCGGGAGCGCTCGTGGGAACGGCTCGCCCTTGCCCTCTACCGATGCGATCGCCAGAGCGAGGCGCTCGACGCGCTGGCAGTCGGGCGGCGGACGTTGCTGGAAGGGCTCGGCCTCGAACCGGGAAAGGGGCTCCAGCAACTCGAGTTGGCGATCCTCAATCAGAACCCGTCACTTCACGCAAGTACTCCGAACCTCTCTGCGACCCTGCACCTGCCTGCACCCAGTTCGGCGCTGATCGGGCGGCTCGACGAGCTCGAACAGCTTCGACACCTTGTCCAGCGCGACGATGTCCGCCTCGTCACGATCAGCGGTGCAGGAGGCAGTGGCAAGACCAGAGTCGCCCTCGAGCTGGCGAGGTCGTCGGGCGCGGCGTTCGGCAACGGTGCCGCGTTCGTCGAGCTGGCGTCCGTCCAGGACCCGACACTCGTGCTGGCCTCGATCGCCCGGGAGCTCGGGGTCACAGAGACGTCGGCGGAGACGCCCGCCGATGCGCTTGCCCGCTGGTTGCAGAGTCGAGACCTGCTGCTCGTCCTCGACAACATCGAGCACGTCATCGAATCAGCCCCCGACGTGGCGCGCCTGGTCCAGCTCGCACCTCGCCTCACGATCGTGGCGACCAGCCGCAGGGTGCTCCACGTGTCGGGCGAGCACGTGTATCCGCTCGCACCGCTCCCGATCGGCGATGCCATCCGGTTGTTCTCCGAGCGAGCCACGGCGCG
>JACDGA010000203.1 GCA_013815505.1 Acidimicrobiia bacterium | reverse complement strand
GTCGTTGACGATGATCTCCTCGGTCGAGCCGCCGAGGCCCGACAGCCGCTCCCAGTAGCAGCCGTCCGTGCCCGGCGTGATGTACGTGCCCGGCTTGATGTCGTCACCGACGAGCTGCGTGCCCTCACCGAACTCGGGCACGCCTGGACCAGGGGTCGTGGTGGGCGTCGTGCGAGGCGGACGTGTGGACTCGATCGTCGTGGCCGGCGGCACGGTTGTGACGAGGACGGTCTCGGGTGTCGTCGTCGGGTCGGTGATCGTCGGCAGTGTGAAATCCGTCGACGTCTCGGGCACGGTGTCGGTGACAGGAGGCGCCGTCGTCACGTCGGTCTCGGGGGTCGTCGGATCGGTCGGGTCGGTCGGGTCGGTGTCCGGCTCGGTGGTCGGGTCGGTGGTCGGGTCGGTGTCGGTCGTCTCGCCGCCATCGCCGCCGGCGAGGGGGATGGCGAGCAGCCCGGCTGCCACGATGACCACGGCGGCGACCCACGTCCAGTTGGGGAACGGTCCGCTACGGCGTGTCCACCATGACGGCGCGTTGCCACCCCACGGCGGCGGCGGACCGCCGAGTCCTGGCGGCGGAGGAGCGCCGGGCGGCGGGGGCGGTGGTGGGGCCGAAGGACTCGACCCCGCGGGCGGTGGGGGTGGTGGCAGGTTCATGAGCGTGTTGGGGCGCCGTCCGACCAGTTGGCGGGGGCGGGCGGCCGCAGCGTATCTCGCGAGTCCTACGTCGATTGGCCAGGTCATGCTGCTACGAACGACACGTGGCGATCGTCCTCGCGCTGATCAGCGCGCTCGTGTACGGGGTGTCGGACTACTCCGGTGGTCGCGCGACGCGCCTGGCGCCCGTGTTCCTCGTCAGCCTCATCGGGCAGCTCGCGGCGATGGCCGGTGTGCTCGTCCTGCTGCCGATCCTCGGTGACCCGATCCCCGGATTGAGCGACATCGAGTGGTCGGCTGCCGCAGGGCTCGCCGGCGTGCTCGGCGTCAGCGCGTTCTACTACGCCCTGGCGAACGGGGCGATGACCGTGGTCGCGCCCGTGACCGCCATCGTGTCGGCGGTGCTCCCCGTCGGGGTCGGCCTCGCCGACGGCGAGCAGCCGGGTGCCTTGGCACTCGTCGGCGTGGTGATCGCCGTGCTCGCCGTCGCGCTCGTGAGCGGTGCGCTGGAGGAGCACGAGCGACCGACCTCGCGTCGGGTGCTGCTCATCGCCGTCGCCGCCGGCATCGGCTTCGGTCTGCTGTTCGTGTTCTTCGACCGCACGGGCGACGATGCCGGCGCGTGGCCGCTGCTGATCTCGCAGCTCGTCTCGATCCCGCTGCTGGCCACTGGCGTCTGGCGAACAGGCGGCGACCGCGTCGACGCCGTCCCGAGCTGGTGGATCATCGCCGCGATCGCCGGCCTCCTCTCGGTCGGCGCAAACATGGCCTACCTCGCGGCGACGAGGGAGGGTCTGTTAACGATCGTGTCGGTTGTGACGGCGATGTACCCGGCCAGCACGGTGCTGCTCGCCACCGCACTCGACGGCGAGCGCATCCACCGCACGCAGGCCTACGGACTCGCCCTCGCCGTCACCGCACTGACCCTCGTCGCTGCCGGCCGCTGAAGCCATTCTGGCGGCCGGCGAGCGCGCGATAACGCGTGCCGCTACCTCCAGAACGGCGTTACGTCGGCCGCGGCTCGCGGGGGAGGCCGAGGAGGCGCTCGCCGAGGATGTTGCGCATCACGTTCGACGTGCCGCCCATGATCGTGTAGCCGGGTGCGTAGCAGAGCCCCTTGGTGACGTCGTCCCACAGGGTGGCGTCGGGCCCGAGCACGCGTGCGACGAACTGCGACACGGCCCACTCGTGCTCGGTGCAGAAGCACTTCGTCGCCGCCGAGAACCCTGCCGGTGCCTGGCGCATGACCTCGCGGATGACCAGCATCCGCCCCACCCGGTAGCCGATCTCGAGCCGAGCGGCCTCGTCGCGCAGCACGGTGTGGCGCTGCAGCAGTCCGCGCTCACGGGCGCGCTCGAGCGCGACCAGGTAGAGCGCGTGGTTCGACACGAGCCGATCGATGCCGCCGCGCTCGTGCTCGAGTTGGCGCATCGTCTGGCGGAAGGCATTGCCCTCCGTGCCGACGAGGTTTGCCTTCGGCACCCGTGCCTCCTCGAAGAACACCTCGCAGAAGTGGCGGTTCGTCGTCATGTCGGTGATCGGTCGCACGTCGATGCCGGGCGTCGACATCGGCACGATGATCTCGCTGATGCCCTCGTGCGGCCGCGCGCTCGTCGACGTGCGACAGATCACGTAGCAGTAGTCGGCGAGGGCGGCGAAGCTCGTCCAGATCTTCTGCCCGTTGAGCACCCAGTCGTCGCCGTCGTCACGGGCGGTCGTCTTGAGGGCGGCGAGGTCGGAGCCGGCGTTGGGCTCGGACATGCCGATGCACCACGTGGTGTCGCCCGAGAGGATGCCGGGGAGGAACTCGGCGCGCTGATCCTCGCGTCCGTAGGCGATGAGCGACGGGCCCATCTGACGGTCGGCGAACCACATGCTGGCGATCGGGGCGCCCGCCATGATGAGCTCCTCGCCGACGATGAGTCGATCCATCGGATGCCGGCCGCCGCCACCGTGCTCGGCGGGCCACGTCATGCCGATCCATCCGAGCGCCGACAGCTCCTTGGCGAACTCCTTCGAGTAGCCGTTGATCCAGGAGTCGTTGGATCGACTGAATCGGGCGACGCCGTCGGCGGCCACGTCGTGCGCGTGGCGTCGCAGTGCGACCTGCTCGGTTGTCCACGACCAGTCCATCGGGTCCGATCGTACGGTGCGTCATACGCCGTGGACGAGCGACGCCCGCCGGGGTCGTCGCGCTAGGGTCGGACAAGTTCGATACAAGTACGGCTGACGCAGGGCCGGCACACACCGACCAGACAGGAGCGCGCAGGAATGGCGAAGATCAAGGTCGAGAACCCCGTCGTCGAGATGGACGGCGACGAGATGACGAGGATCATCTGGGCGTTCATCAAGGACGAGCTGATCCTGCCCTACCTCGACGTCGAACTCGACTACTACGACCTGTCGATCGAGCACCGCGACGCCACCGGCGACCAGGTGACGATCGACGCCGCAGAGGCGACGAAGCGCCACGGCGTCGGGGTCAAGTGCGCCACCATCACGCCCGACGAGCAGCGCGTCGAGGAGTTCGGGCTGAAGAAGATGTGGCGGTCGCCCAACGGCACGATCCGCAACATCCTCGGCGGCGTGATCTTCCGCGAGCCGATCATCATGTCCAACGTGCCGCGCCTGGTGCCTGGCTGGACGAAGCCGATCATCGTCGGCCGCCACGCCCACGGTGACCAGTACAAGGCGTCGGATTTCAAGGTGCCCGGTCCCGGCACCGTCACGATCACGTACACGCCGGACGACGGGTCCGAACCGATGGAGTTCGAGGTCGCCAAATTCGGCGAGGACGGCGGCGTCGCGCTCGCGATGTACAACTACCGCGACTCGATCCGCGACTTCGCACGAGCGTCGCTGCGCTACGGGCTGTCGCGCAACTACCCCGTGTACCTGTCGACGAAGAACACGATCCTGAAGGCGTACGACGGCGAGTTCAAGGACATCTTCCAGGCAGTGTTCGACGGGGAGTTCGCCGCCGACTTCGAGGCGGCCGGCATCACCTACGAGCACCGCCTCATCGACGACATGGTCGCCCAGGCACTGAAGTGGGAGGGCGGCTACGTGTGGGCGTGCAAGAACTACGACGGCGACGTGCAGTCCGACATCGTCGCCCAGGGCTTCGGTTCGCTCGGCCTGATGACCTCGGTGCTGATGACACCTGACGGCAAGACCGTCGAGGCCGAGGCCGCGCACGGCACCGTCACCCGCCACTTCCGCGAGCACCAGAAGGGCAACAAGACGTCCACGAACCCGATCGCCTCGATCTTCGCCTGGACGCGTGGGCTCGCCCATCGCGGCATGCTCGACGGCACGCCGGACGTGACGACGTTCGCCGAGACGCTCGAGCAGGTCTGCATCGAGGCCGTCGAGGGTGGCGAGATGACGAAGGACCTGGCGATCCTCATCAACCGCAATGCCCCGTTCCTCGACACCGAGGAGTTCCTCGCTGCGCTCGACCGTCGCCTGCAAGAAAAGATGTCGTCGGCGTAAGCCGTCCGACCGAGCGAGCGCCAGCGGGCCGGGCGGTGAGGGGGTCTGGGGGCACGTAGCCCCCAGAACGAACTCGAGACCTCAGCCGGGCGGCGGTGGGGG
>JACDGA010000202.1 GCA_013815505.1 Acidimicrobiia bacterium | reverse complement strand
CCTCGCTGGACTGATCAGGTCAGTTGAGCTCGATCTGCTCCCAGGCGATCAGACCCTGGTTGCTCTGCGGGAAGTTGGCGAACTTCTCGTCGTTGTAGGCGTAGTCGCCGAGGTACCAGTTGATCGGCACGGCCATGATTTGGTCGTTGAGGAGGACCTCCTCGGACTGGTTGTACAGCTCGGCGGCCTCCGCCTCGTCGGTCGACGCCTTGGCCTGATCGACCAGTTCATCGAACTCGTCGTTGACGAAGCCGTAGTTGTTCCCGTCGAGCGAGTCGCCGTGGAAGAGGTCGTACATGAAGTTGTCGTACGTCGGGTAGTCGGCGTACCAACCTGCACGGCACATGACGCAGTCGCCCTCGGCGAGCTCGGTGAAGTAGGTCTCCGAGTCACGAGAGTCGGCTTCTGCATCGATGCCGATGGCGCTGAGGTTGTCGATGATGATCTGCACGACCGGCTCGTGGCCGGCGTCGGCGTTGAACTGGATCATCAGCGGCTCGGTCTGCTCGTTGCCCTGCTCGACCCACTCGTCGAACGCCGCCTGGGCGGCCTCGCGGTCGAAGGTGCAGTACTGGCAGATGTCCTCCTTGAACCCTGGGATGCCAGGAGGCGTGATGCCCGTGGAGAGCTGGCGCGAGTTGTTGTACACCGCATTGTTGATGTCCTCACGGTCGATCGCCTGCGAGACGGCCTGGCGGAACAGCTTGTTGTTGTCGCCGCCGATGGTCTCGACCCGCTGGTTGAACACGAAGTGGTACGAACCGAGGATCTCGACGTCGAGCGTCGTGCCCCAGTTCTCCCTCGCCTCGTCGACGCGAGCCGGTGGGATGTTGGCGGTGTCGCCCTCGCCGGCCTCGAACGCGTTGTACGCCGTGTCGGGGTCGGTGGACACGTTGAACTCGATCCGGCCGACCCGGTCTGGCCACGTCTCCTGGTTGAAGTCACCCGTCCAGGCCTCGTTGCGCACGAGCACGATCTGCTCGTCGGTGCGCTCGGCGTCGAGCATGTATGGCCCGTTGCCGACCATGATCCCATTCTCGTAGCCGTCCTTCTCGGCGTCCTTCGGCATCGGGAAGAACAGCTGGAACCCGGCGACCGCCGGGAAGTTGGCGTACGGCGCCGACATCGTCACCGTCAAGGTCATCGCCTCGTCGTCGGCGACGATGCCCGAGATGGACTCGGCATCACCGGCGAGCTTCTCGGCGCCGCCCTCGATGAAGTTCATCAGGTAGCTGTAGTCGCCGGCGAACTCGGGATCCGAGGCCCGCTCCCAGGCGCAGGCGAACGTGCTCGGCACGATCGCCTCACCGCTCGAGAACTGCTGGCCCTCGCGGATCGTGAACGTCCACTCGGTGGCATCCGCGTTGGGCTCGAACGACTCGGCCACGAGCCCAACGACCTCGGGGTTGGCCGGATCGCTCAAGTCGATCTCGGTCAGTCCGTCGTACATCGCGTTGATGACCTGGTACGCGTCGAGCGTCGAGTTCAACGCCGGATCGAGGTGTTCTGGCGGGTCGCCGACGAAGGTGCCGAGATCGATGATCTCACCGGCACCGGGCTCGGTGTCGGCCGCTGCCTCACCCATCGGGCTCGCTTCACACGGGTCGCCGGCCGCGTCGGGGCCGGTGTCGCCAGAGGCCGTGGTGGCCGTGGTGTCGCCAGAAGCCGTGGTCATGGTGGTGTCGCCAGAAGCCGTGGTCATGGTGGTGTCGCCAGAAGCCGTGGTCATGGTGGTGTCGCCGGCGGTCGTTGCCGTCGTGCCCTCCGTGCCCGGTGTGGTGTCCTCCGGCTCATCGTCATCGCCGCAGGCTGCGGCAATGAGCGAAAGGCTGGTGAGTACGGCGATGGCTGCCGCACCTCTTCGATGACGTCTCACGTCGTGGTCCTCCCTCAGGGATTGCTGTACATGTGCCGATGGGCACCGATCCGGCCGGTTCACGCTGGTGGGGTTTCGGGCCTCCAGATCCAATTCCCCGGTTGTCGCCGTCTGGCTGTCACGTTCCCGATCATGGTTCTGGTCGGATCAATCGAACCCAACCGGCGAACGGGGCGAGACGTTACCAGAGTTGTGTTTGGAGCAACATGACAAGCGTGTTGCGGTGTCACGCTGCGGCGACACCGCGATCGCCGTCCTGTTGCGATCGTGGGAGCAGGGCCGTCCACAGCATGTCGCGGACGCGGTCGGACTCGGGTGAGTGGGCACCGTTGACCACCACCACCGCCTCGATCATGTCGGCCATCACGGCGAACGAGGGGCGGCCGCGGTGACGCACGGCGGCGACCGGTGCACCGTCGCTGCCGGGCCGCCTCCGCAGCGTGCGGTTGACGCCGACGAGCCCGGGCGGGCTGCGGAAGCTCGGCGCGATCCAGCCGGCGCTCGTCGCAGCCTCGCCCAGCCGGCGGGCGACGTCGGCGAACTGGACGGCATGGAGGACGGCGTCCTGTGCAGCGTGGAGCACGACGCGCGGTGCAGCATCGGCTGACGGCGAGTCGAGGGCGTCGGGGGTGTGGTCGGAGCGCATGGTGTCATCATCGTCGGGGGGTGTGACAGCGCTGCGTACGATGACGACCTGGACCTGACGCCGACCCAGCAGCGCACGCTCGACCTCCTGCGGAGGGCGCCCGAGCCCGTCCTCTTCGACCGTGACGAGATCCGCGAGCTCATCGAGATGGCAACGTTCGCCGCACGCGACCTCGACGAGCGCGCCGGCGAGGCGAGGCTCGTGGTGACGAAGACTGACGTGTCGGGAATGCTCGGCTGCGAGGCGCAGCACCTCGCTCGCGACCCGTTCGAATGGTCGGTGGCCATGGCGTCCGGAACCGTCACGCACCGTGCGATCCAACTCGCCATCCACTGGACCGGCGACCCCGTCGCGGCCGCCCTGGTGGACGAGGCGATCGTCCGCATCGGCGACGAGGACAAGTCGCTGTCCTCGTGGTTGCACGCCTGCTCGGGCGCCGACCTCGCCGACCTGCGCGGCGCCTGCCAGCAACACGTCGTGCGCTACCTCGAGTCGTTCCCGCCGATCCCGGCGTCGGCGTCACCCGTGGTGGAGGCACGCAACACGTGGCGTCTCAACGCCGCGGTCCAGTTCAAGGGCCGTGTCGACCTCATGCTCGGGCGACCGAGAGGAACCGAGAGCACGCGGCTGCTGATCGACTTCAAGTCGGGCACGGCGGCGCTCTCGCACGGCCAGGACCTACGCCACTACGCACTGCTGGAGACGCTCATCCGCGCCGTGCCGCCCCGAGCGGTGGCGTCGTACTACCTCTCCGCGGGCACGGCAGTCGTCGAGCCCGTCACCATCGAGATGCTGCACTCGGCGCTCGAACGTGCGCTGGCTGCTGCCGATGCGCTCGTGGCGACGAAGGTCGAGGGTCGCACGGCCGTTCGACGACCGGGCTTCAGCTGCCGGTGGTGCTCGATCTCGGAGGACTGCCCCGAAGGGCAGGCCTGGCTGCGCGACGACGACGTCAACTGATGACGCGCACCTCGTCGCCGAGCGACAGCGAGGAGTAGATCGCCTCTGCGTGCTCGGGCAGGACGCGGATGCAACCCGACGACTCGCCGAATCGGGCGAGGTCGCCGACGCTCTCGAGTGGCTGCACCTTTGTTCCGTCGGCGTAGTACGGCACGGCGTGGAAGCCGATGCGCAGCCCCTGGTACTTGCCGTACGTGAAAGCGACGAAACGGTCGAGCGTCGCCGGCTGACCGGTCAGCGTGCTCCACGACTGGTAGTCCTCGGCGTACACGTCGTACGTGCCGGCATCGGGCTGGTTCGCCGCCGTGGTGATGGGGATGACCTCGCCCACCGCACCGTCCTGGCAGAACCAGGCGCGCTGCCACTGCTTGTCGACGACGATCGATCGTCCGCTCTCGGCGCACGCCGCGGCATCGGCGCCAGGCGCGTCACGCCACGACTGGGGCGCCGCCGCAGCGCTCGTGCTGGGCGCAGCGCTGGTGGGGGCTGCGGTGGTGGGGGCTGCGGTGGTGGGGGCTGCGGTGGTCGCGGTCGACGAGGCGCCGCGCGTCGACCGGACCCGGTCGCGACGCTCCTCGACCGCCCGCGCTGACGCGCTGGTGGGCGGGCTCGTCGTCGTTGCCGCCGACTCGACCGCGGGATCACCGATGGCGACCACCCCGGTGTCGCGGCCCTCATCGGTGGACACCGCCAGCGTCACCGTGCCGGCGATCACGGCACCGAGGATGGTGATGGCGATCGGTCGGGACATCACTCGACACAGTACTCGTCGTGC
>JACDGA010000201.1 GCA_013815505.1 Acidimicrobiia bacterium | reverse complement strand
CCACCGAAGCCGTAGAACTCGTAGGCGAGGCTGGCGTCGAAGATGGCCGACTGCGCGCGGTACCAGTGGTTGAGCGTGTGCTTGGTGAACCGGATCGCCGCCTGCGCACCGCTGGCGAGCTGCTCGGCGACGGCCAGTGCACGATCGTGCACCTCGTCGTCGTCGACGCACATCGACACGAGCCCGATCCGCTCGGCCTCCTCGCCGGTCAGCGTGTCGCACGTCAGCAGGTAGTACTTCGCCTTCGCCATCCCGCACAGCAGCGGCCAGCAGATGGCGGCGTGGTCTCCGGCCGCGACGCCGAGCCGGGTGTGGCCGTCGATGATGCGAGCGCTGCGACCGACGATCGAGACGTCGGCGAGGAGCCCGTTGACCAGTCCCGCCCCGACGGCGACACCGTGCATCGCCGACACGATCGGCTTCGAGCAGTTGATGACGTTGAAGACGAGATCGCGGGCTTCGCGCAGCACCTGGGTGCGTCGTGCGTAGTCGTTGATCAGGTCGTCGATGAGGTCGAAGCTGCCACCGGCGGAGAATGCCTTGCCAGCGCCCTGCAGGACGGCGACGTTCGTGTCCGGGTCGCGGTCGACGGCGAGCCAGACATCGGCGAGCTGGCGATGGACGGCGGGGCTGACGGCGTTGAGGCCGGGACCATCGAGGGTGATGCGCAGTACGGCGTCCGCCGGCTGGTCGAATGTCAGATCGGAGAAGGCGGCGTAGCGGTCGAGGATCGTGTCGGCCATCGGCAAAGCCTCGCCGGTTGCCCTCGGCGGGCACGAATGGGGCCTGAGCGAACGCACTCCCGCAGTGCGTCCGCTCAGGCGGAACTGGCGCGACGGCGACGCGATCGTCGTTGCGGCGCACTCGACCTTGCTGCTGCGGGTGTGCGTACCAAACTTCGCGAGCTCACCCATGTGCACTTCGTCGCCGACGCCGCTGCGGATTGAGAAACTTCCCCCGGGATCGCTGGAGCGGCGAGGGTGACTACGGTCGCGCCGTGCCGTCCGACGATCGCCAGACGATGGTGGCCCTCGACCTCGAAGGCGTCCTTGTGCCCGAGATCTGGATTGCCGTCGCCGAGCACACGGGCATCGACGAGCTGCGCCGCACGACGCGCGACGAACCCGACTACGAGCGCCTCATGGGCGGCCGCCTCGAGCTGCTGGAGCGCCACGGGCTGACGATGAGCCTCATCGCCGACGTCATTGCCTCCCTGCAGCCGCTCGACGGCGCCGCCGAGTTCCTTCACGCGCTGCGGGCGCGCACGCAGGTGGTGATCCTCTCGGACACGTTCGAGCAGTTCGCAGCACCGTTGATGGCGCAACTCGAGTGGCCGACGCTGCTGTGTCACCGGCTCGTCGTCGCCGACGACCGCGTGACCGGGTACCGGCTGCGGCTCGCCGACCACAAGCGCCTGGCGGTCGAAGCGATCCGGTCGCTGAACTACCGCGTGGCGGCGGCCGGCGATTCGTACAACGACACCGCCATGCTGCAGTCGGCCGACACCGGGGTCCTCTTCCGTGCTCCCGACCATGTGATCGAGGAGTTCCCGCAGTTCCCTGCGCTCTGCTCCTACGACGAACTGCTCACCGCACTCACCGCACTCACCGACTGAGCCGCTGCCCGGATCGTCTGCTCGCCTCGTGAGCCTCAGCGGTTGATCCAGCCCTTTGGGGCGCGATCGCCGGCTGCGGCCCCGATCGGGGAGATGTCTTCGATGCGGGCGAGCTCGTCGTCGGACAGCTCGACAGCGACCGAGGCGGCGTTCTCGGTCACACGCGCAGAGCGCTTCGTGCCCGGGATCGGGACGACGTCTTCACCCTTGGTGAGCAGCCAGGCCAGCGCCAGCTGTGCCGGCGTGACGTCCTTTTCAGCAGCCATCGCCGACACGGCGTCGACGAGGTCGAGGTTGCGGGCGAAGTTGTCACCCTGGAACCTCGGGTTCGCCTTGCGGAAGTCGAACTCGGCGAGGTCGTCGGGAGAGCGGATCTGACCGGTGAGAAACCCTCGTCCGAGCGGGCTGTAGGGAACGATCCCGATGCCGAGCTCGCGGCACGTCGGCACGATCTCGTCCTCGATGTCGCGACTCCACAGCGACCACTCACTCTGCAACGCCGTGATCGGGTGGACGGCGTGCGCCGCGCGCAGCGACGTCGTCGACGCCTCGCTGATGCCGAGGTGAAGAACCTTGCCCGCCGCCACGAGCTCGGCCATCGCCCCCCACGTCTCCTCGATGGGGACGTCGGTGTCGACCCGGTGCTGGTAGTAGAGGTCGATCGGCTCGAGGCCGAGCCGATGCAGCGATGCGTCGCACGCGGCGTGCACGTACTCGGGGCGTCCGTTGACGGAACGGGCGTCGCTGTCGGGGTCGATCTCGATGCCGAACTTGGTGGCGATCACCACCTCGTCACGTCGCGATCGCAGGGCGTTGCCGACGATGCGCTCGTTGTCGGTCGCCCCGTACACGTCGGCAGTGTCGAACAGCGTCACACCGAGGTCGATGGCGTGCCCGATGGCGTGCATCGCCGAGTCCTCGTCGCCGTCGCCGTAGACGGCCGACATCGACATGCAGCCGAGTCCGATCGCCGAGACGTGCAGCTGCCCGAGGCTGCGGGTGGGCATGGGAATCGTGTCGTCGTCGCTCACGTCCGTGACGGTACGTGTGACGGAGCCGGATGCGTCGATCGTGTCGAGACTGATGTGACACCCCGTTCCTACGGTGGTCCATGGGCCGACCGTGTCGATGCGAGAGGATGGGAGAAGATGAGGCTCGACGAGGTAGAGGAGCTGGCGCGCCGGCTGATGGATCAGCACGGGCTCGACAGCTGGGAGTTGCGCTTCGACGGCGCCAAGGCACGTGCCGGCATCTGCCGCTTCGATCGCAAGGTCATCGGGCTGAGCCGCCACCTCATGGCCTTGTTCGACTGCGACGAGGTGATCGACACCGTCCTGCACGAGGTCGCCCACGCGCTCGTCGGTCCGCGCCACGGACACGACGAGGTGTGGAAGGCAACGGCACGCTCCATCGGCGCGAGCGCGACGCGCTGTGTGTCCGAGCACGCGCCCGCCGTGCGCGGCGCGTGGACGGGCACGTGCCCGAAGGGCCACCACGTCACGCGCCACCGGCGTCCGCTGCGGGTCGCATCGTGCGCCCGTTGCTCGCCCGAGTTCGATCTCGAGGCGCTCATCACGTGGCGTCGCGACGGCAGTGTCGTGCCGATGAGCGATCGCTACGAGGCCGAGCTGCGAGCGCTGCGCCGCCGGCACATCGCAGGCGGCGCCGAGTTGCCACTGCTCGGCCTGCTCGACGGGCGGTGGGCAGAGGCCGGCTGAACCGGCCGTCGGCAGCGCGCCGGCTGAACCGGCCGTCGGCAGCGCGCCGGCTGAACCGGCCCGCCTACGGCGTCTTGGCGATGAAGGGGTCGAGCACCATCCGCGTCCGGTCGAGCGAGAGGCGCAGCTGCTCGCGGATGTCGGGTGGCGTCGACGGATCGGCGAGATCCGCCTGCACCACGCGGACGACCCAGCCGTGGTCGCGATCGACCCACGTCGGGTGCATCACTGGCCTGGCGACGCGCACCTTGCCCGCCCGATCGATCGTGACGGTGGTGGTGGCCACCGCAGCGTCCTGCGCAGCGGCCGGCCACCGGGGGTGGTCGGGGAGGTTCGAGATGATGTTGCCGAGACCGAACATCACCCATGTGCCGTTGACCTTCTCGGTCGGCTGCAGCACGTGGGCGTGATGGCCGACGACGAGGTCGATCGCGCCATCCGCCGTGATCGCCTCGGCGACGCTGCGCTGCGCGTCGGTCGGGGCGGCGACACCTTCGTCGCCCCAGTGCAGCGAGGCGACGACAACCTCGGCGTTACGACTCCGCGCCGTCACGGCGTCACCGATGATCCGTGCCGGGTCGATGAGCGTCGATCGCCACTCCTGGCCGGGGGGAGGGATGTTTCCGTTGTAGCCGAACGTGTACGAGAGGTGGCTGATCTTGACGCCGTTCACCTCGAACACCTGCGGCGAGCTCTCCTGGGGCGTGCGTGCCATCCCCGACTGGCCGAGGCCGTTGTAGGCGAGAACGTTCACGGTGCGATCGATGCCCGCGATGCCGCGATCGAACGTGTGGTTGCTGGCTGTCGAGCACCGGTCGTACCCGTTGGCGGCGAGTCCTGCCACCACCTCGGGCTGCACGCCATACGCCGGCGCGGTGGAAAACTCCTCGCCGTCGGGGGCGATCGGTGTCTCGAGATGACACACCGC
>JACDGA010000200.1 GCA_013815505.1 Acidimicrobiia bacterium | reverse complement strand
ACGATCGTCGAAGAGCTCGACTTCCGCATCGAGGCGGCCAACATGGTCGAGCTCGCCGGGGTGCTGCGCAGTCTGGATCTCGATCGCTACGTCGTACCGCGACCGCATCCGACGCTCGTCACCCGTCGCGTGCTCGTCATGGAGCGACTGTCGGGCTTCAAGTTCGACGATGTCAAGGGCATGCAGAGCGCCGGCATCGACACCGAGGAGGTGATCCGCAACGGCATGGTCGCCTTCATGGAGGGGGCGCTGATCCACGGCGTCTTTCACGGCGACCTGCACGGCGGCAACCTGTTCGTGCTCGCCGACGGCCGCACGGCGTTGCTCGACTTCGGCATCATCGGGAGGCTGTCCGATGCCCGCCGCATGGCCTTCATGCGGCTCATGGTCTCGGCGGCGACCAACGACGTGCGAGGGCAAGTGGCGGCACTGCGCGATCTGGGGGCGCTGCCGGCCGACACCGACCTCGATGCCGTCATCTCGGATCTCGGGCTCGACCGTCCGGCCATCGATCCGACGACGCTCACTGGAGAGCAGCTCGTCGCCGAGGTGCAGCGGCTCGTGAAGGCGTTGCTCGCGTACGGCGCCAAAGTGCCGAAGGAGCTGATGCTGTACGTCAAGAACCTGATGTTCCTCGACGGCGCGATCGCCACGCTCGCCCCCGACCTCGACCTGCTCGCCGAGATCTCGCACATCTCGCTGACGTTCACCGCCCGCCATGGCGCGCAGCTCGGCACCGAGCTCGGCATCGATCCCACCGGCCTGGCACTCGACTTGACCAGCGTCAAGGCCGGGTTCGGCGTCGATGCGGAGGTCGAGCGGCTGACCTACCGCGAGCTGCAAGAGCGGCGCCGACTGATCCAGCGCCGGATGCAGGGTCGCATCGGTCGCCGCTGAGAGACTGTCGGCGATGCGCCTCGTGATCGCCCGCTGCTCGGTGGACTACACGGGGCGGTTGGCAGCCCACCTGCCGGAGGCGACGCGGCTGATCATGGTGAAGGCCGACGGATGCGTTGCCATTCACGCCGACGGCGGCGCCTACAAGCCGCTCAACTGGATGAACGCCCCGAACCGGCTCGTCGAGCAGGAGGGCTCGTGGGAGGTCACGAACCCGAAGGGTGAACGGCTCTTGATCACGCTGCACGAGGTGCTGTCGGACTCGTCGCACCCGATGGGCATCGATCCCGGGCTGACGAAGGACGGCGTCGAGGCGCATCTCCAAGAGCTGCTCGCCTCGTCGCCCGAGGCGATCGAGGACGGGCTCGTGCTCGTCCGGCGGGAGTACCCGACGGCGATCGGACCCGTCGACCTCGTGTGCCGTGACGCCGACGGCACTGTCGTCGCCGTCGAGGTGAAGCGGCGCGGGGAGATCGACGGTGTCGAACAGCTCACCAGGTACGTCGAGCGACTGTCGCTCGATTCATCCCTCGGTCTCGTGCGCGGCGTGTTCGTGGCCCAGCGGGTCAAGCCGCAGGCGCGGGTCCTCGCCGAGGCGCGCGGCTACCGCTGCGTCGAGGTCGACTACGACACCCTCCGCGGCATGGCCCCCGACGACCTCCGCCTCTTCTGAGACGGCTCCGGGTCGCCAGAGGTCGATCGCCTACGGTGACGGCCATGCCGCACGAAGTACGTGGAGTCGTCGCCAGAGCGAAGGGTGAGCCGGTCACGATCGAGGCGATCGTCGTCCCGGATCCCGGCCCGGGTGAGGCACTCGTCGCCGTGCAGGCGTGCGGGGTGTGCCACACCGACCTGCACTACCGCGAGGGGGGCATCAGCGACGACTTCCCATTCCTGCTCGGGCACGAGGCCGCGGGCGTGGTGGAAGCGGTCGGCGACGACGTCACGTCGGTCGCGCCCGGTGACTTCGTCGTGCTCAACTGGCGCGCCGTGTGCGGCATCTGTCGGGCTTGCAGCCGCGGACAGCCGCAGTACTGCTTCAACACGCACAACGCGACGCAGAAGATGACGCTCGCCGACGGCACCGAGCTGTCGCCGGCACTCGGCATCGGTGCCTTCGCCGACAAGACGCTCGTCGCCGCGGGCCAGTGCACGAAGGTCGATCCCGAGGCACCGGCGAGCGCCGCCGGCCTGCTCGGCTGCGGCGTGATGGCCGGCCTCGGCGCGGCGATCAACACCGGCGGCGTCAAGCGCGGCCAGTCCGTCGCAGTCTTCGGGTGCGGCGGCGTGGGCGACGCAGCTATCGCCGGCGCCCATCTCGCGGGGGCGACGACGATCGTCGCCGTCGACATCGACGACCGCAAGCTCGAGTGGGCGAAGGACTTCGGCGCGACGCACACTTGCAACTCGGCGAACACCGACGCGGTCGAGTACATCCAGTCGGTCACCGGCGGCTTCGGCGCCGACGTCTGCATCGAGGCGATCGGCAACCCCGTCGTCTACCGCCAGGCGTTCGAGGCCCGTGACCTCGCCGGCACCGTCGTGCTCGTCGGCGTGCCCCGCCCCGACCAGACGATCGAGCTGCCGTTCCTCGAAGTGTTCGGACGTGGCGGCGCCCTCAAGTCGAGCTGGTACGGCGACTGCCTGCCGAGCCGGGACTTCCCGATGTTCATCGACCTCTACCGCCAGGGACGCCTCGATCTCGACCGCTTCGTCAGCGAGAAGATCACGCTCGACGACGTCGAGGCGGCATTCCACAAGATGGAGGCCGGCGACGTCCTGCGCTCCGTGGTAGAGATGTGATTGAGCTCGTCACGACCGACGGCATCTTCGCCCTTGACGGCGGGGAGTGGGAGGTCACCAACAACATCTGGATCGTCGGCGACGATCGCGAGGTCGTCGTGTTCGACGCCGCCCACGACCACCAGCCGATCGTCGAGGCGATCAACGGCCGGCGTGTCAGAGCGATCGTGCTCACGCACGGCCACAACGACCACATCAACGCCGCCGTCCCGCTGCGCGAGGCCGTCGATGCACCCATCCTGCTGCACGATGACGACCGCATGCTGTGGGACACCGTGTGGCCCGACGACGAGCCCGACGGCCCCGTCGATCCCGGTACCACGATCTCGGCCGGCGGCCACGAGCTCGGCATCGTCCACACGCCGGGGCACTCCCCCGGTTGCTGCTGTTTCCACGACGTCGCCGCTGGGCGCGTGTTCACGGGCGACACGCTGTTCTGCGGCGGCCCCGGTGCCACCGGTCGCAGCCACTCCGACGAGCCCACCATCGTGGCCTCGATCCGGGATCAGCTGCTCTCGCTGCCCGACGAGACGATCGTGCACACCGGTCACGGCGACACGACCACCATCGGCGCCGAGCGCGAGGGCGTGCTCGCCCGCGCCACCGAGCTCGGAATCTGACGCAGTCACCCCCGTTCCTCTCGTTTGGTTTACCGATAACGCACGACACCTCGCGACGTCGGCGACACGGGCGTGGACGAGTCGGCGTCGTCTGGGTCGCCTACATTGCCCGCATGCCGAGGATCGAAGGCGTCGTCCAGCACTACGAGTGGGGTGACACGGCGGCGATCCCAGAGCTGCTGGGCGTCGCAGCGGACGGCAATCCGTGGGCCGAGCTGTGGCTCGGCACGCATCCCTCTGCGCCGACGGTGATCGCCGGTGACGGCGCACTGTCGGACGTCAGCGGTCCGCTCCCCCACCTGATGAAGGTGCTTGCCGCTGCCCAGCCGCTCTCGCTGCAGGCGCACCCGAGCGCCGAGCGAGCACGGGACGGCTTCGCCCAGGGCACGTATGTCGATCCGTACCCGAAGCCGGAGATGCTCTGCGCCCTCACGCCCTTCCGGGCCCTGTGCGGGGTGCGCCCGCAGGAGTCGACCGACGAACTGCTGCGAGCCGTCGGCGCCGACGACCTCGCCGATCGGGTTGCCGCCGACGGCATCGGCGAGGTGGTGGCCCAGCTGTACCGGGGTGGCATCGACCCGGCCCCGACACTCGCCGCCTGCTCCGACTCCGACGCACCACCGGCGGTGCTCGCCACCGATCTCGCCCACCGCTATCCGAACGAGCCCAGCGTCGTCGTGACGCTGCTGTTGAACCTCGTCGACCTCGTGCCTGGTGAGGCGATCTTCCTCGGCGCCGGCAACCTGCACTCCTACCTCGGCGGTGTCGGCATCGAGGTGATGACGGCCAGCGACAACGTCGTGCGCGGCGGGTTGACCACCAAGCACGTCGACATCGACGAGCTGCTCACGGTGTTCGATCCGACCCCGCTGGTCAATCAGGTGCTCACGGGTACCGAGGTGGCGCCCGGCGTGTACCGCTACGCCCCCAACGAGGCGCCGTT
>JACDGA010000199.1 GCA_013815505.1 Acidimicrobiia bacterium | reverse complement strand
TCGCTCTGTCGCTGAATCGCAGTGTCGATCGTGCGTGGACGACAGGAGAGACGGTTCGTCGCCACCGAACTCATCGCGGATGCACCGTTAGCCTCGAACGCCTCATGGCACACGAGTTCATCTACACCTGCCACAAGCTCGCGAGGCACTACCCGCCGGACCGAACGGTCCTCGAGAACATCTCGCTGTCGTTCTACCCCGGAGCCAAGATCGGCGTCATCGGAGCGAACGGATCCGGCAAGTCGTCGCTGCTGAACATCATGGCCGGACTCGACGACGGCTACTCGGGCACGGCGCGACTCACCCCCGGCTTCTCCGTCGGGCTGCTGTCGCAGGAGCCCGAGCTCGATGCCGACAAGGACGTGCGCGCCAATGTGATGGACGGCGTCGCCGAGGTGCAGTCGCTCATCGATCGCTACAACGGCGTCATGGCGAAGTGGGCCGATCCCGACGCCGACTACGAGAAGATCGGCACCGAGCAGGCGACACTCGAGGACAAGATCGCCGCCGCGGACGCCTGGAGCCTCGACCGTAACGTCGAGATCGCGATGGACGCCCTGCGGTGCCCGCCTGACGACGCCGACGTGACGACGCTGTCCGGCGGTGAGCGGCGACGCGTCGCGCTCTGCCGGCTGCTGCTGTCCCGGCCCGACTTGTTGCTGCTCGACGAGCCGACGAACCACCTAGACGCCGAGAGCGTGGAGTGGCTCGAACATTTCCTCGGCGACTACTCGGGCACGGTCATCGCCGTCACCCACGACCGCTACTTCCTCGACAACGTCGCAGGGTGGATCCTCGAGCTCGATCGCGGGCGCGGGATGCCGTTCGAGGGCAACTACTCGTCGTGGCTCGAGCAGAAGCAGGATCGCCTCGCGCGCGAGTCACGGTCGAACGAGGCCCGCAAGCGTTCGCTCGAGCGCGAGTTGGAGTGGGTGCGCATGGCGCCGAAGGCGCGCCAGGCCAAAGGCAAGGCGCGCCTCGCGGCGTACGAGCGGCTGCGCTCGGAGGCCGAGGCCGCCGAGCTCGTCGACCGCCGGCTCGAGATCGCGATTCCGCCGGGACCCCGTCTCGGCGAGCAGGTCGTCGAGGTCAGCGACCTGCGGAAGGGCTACGGCGACCGGCTGCTGATCGAGGACCTCTCGTTCTCGTTGCCGCGTGCCGGCATCGTGGGCGTGATCGGCCCCAACGGCGCCGGAAAGACGACGCTGTTCAGGATGCTGACGGGCAGCGAGCAGGCGGACGGTGGCGAGGTCGTCATCGGCGACTCGGTGCAACTCAGCTACGTCGACCAGAGCCGCGACCACCTCGACGCCGACGCCACCGTCTACGAGGAGATCACCGGTGGGCTCGACCACATCAAGGTCGGTGACCGAGAAGTCGCCGGCCGCGCGTACGTCGCGAGCTTGAACTTCCGCGGCGCCGACCAGCAGAAGCTCGTCGGCAAGCTGTCGGGCGGCGAGCGCAACCGTGTCCACCTGGCGAAGCTGCTGCGCACCGGCGGCAACGTGCTGCTGCTCGACGAGCCGACGAACGACCTCGACGTCGACACGCTGCGAGCGCTCGAGACCGGTCTCGAGAACTTCCCCGGCTGCGCCGTCGTGATCAGCCACGACCGCTGGTTCCTCGACCGCATCGCGACGCACGTGCTGGCGTTCGAGGGTGACAGCCAGGTTCGCTGGTTCGAGGGCAACTTCACCGAGTACGAGGACTGGCGCCGCAAGGAGCTGGGCGCCGAAGCGGACCAGCCCCACCGCATCAGATACAAGAAACTCGCGTAGCACATTCCCGAGTAGGCGCCCGCGCCCAACCGCCGTCGGACGACACGACGGCGCTGCTCGCGGAGCAGCTGCGGTTCTCCAACGACGGCGCAGACTAGGCGCTTCGGCACAGGAGTACCGTGCACGCGATGGGGGACGACCCTGACGTGGACGGCGGCCGACCCACCGTCGGCAGCTACATCGCGATCGTGCGCGCCGAACCCCGGACATGGGACGTCGCGATCGTGCAGGTGCGCGACGCTGGCACGGCACCCGTCGCCAGCGCAACGCCACGCCGCGACGCGTCCGCCGGCGACGCCCGGGAGGCGACCGTGGCGCTCGACGCCCTGGCGGATCTCCTCGACGACAGCGGTCTCGACGCCGGTTGGTTGAGCGGGATCGTCATCGACGCCGACGACGAACTGGCACGAGCGGTTCGCACGACGTCCGGCGAGCGCTACCCCGACGTGGCGAGCATCGCCGAGCTCCCCGAACCGGCCGTGACCGCGACCGACCACCCCGCCACCGCCGAGACGCCGCCACCGTCGGACGGCGCGCCGTCGACGCCATCGATCTCATCGGCTCCATCGACCGCAACGAGTCCACCGTTGCGCACCGCCGCCGCTGTGCAACGACCCGTTGCAACGCCCGCTCGGCGACGTGTCAGCCGCTCGGGGCTCACGGCCGGTGCTGCGATCGTGGCGCTGATGGGCGCCGTCGTCGTGGTCTCCTCGGGTGACGACCGGAGCGACGACGACCTCACGGCCGGACCATCGAACGACTCCCTGGCGTCGTCAGAAAGCACGGCCGCGCCCACGTCCGTGCCCGTCACGACGATCGGGCGGCTCCCGACCGGAACGCTCCCCGGCGTCGGCTCGGACTCGTTCGACGGACCCGGCACCCGCCGGCTCGTCGTCTACGGCAAGGGCGGCGTCGACTCGATGATCCTTGCCGACACGGCGGTGGTCGACAGCGGCGCAGTACGTGAGGCGAGTTCGCTCGACTCGTTCGTGCCCGCTGATTGGGTGTCAGACAACCCCGCCGGCGTCGCCCTCGTCGACTACCCGTGCCGTGGCACGTCCAACACCGACGACCTCTCGATCGCCCGCATGCACCGCTCGCCCGACCGCAACGAGCGAGTCGGTGTCGAGATCCTGCGCTACCCGACCATCGGTATCGCCACGCTGCGCCGCGTCGCGGTGGCGGGTGGAACCTCCAGGTGTGAGGGGCAGCGCGACGCCGCGCGCTCTTCGCGCATCGTGTGGATCGTCGGCGACTCGGGCATCGTGGTCGAGCGCAAGGTCGTACGGCTGCGCACGGTCCGCACGGCCCCAGGGACATCCGAGCTCGAGGTGATCGCACAGTTCCGCCAGCGGGCGTGCCTGGTCACGATCTGGTTCCGCGCTGCCGTCACCGATACCCCACGCGGCGTCGAGATGCGCAGACACCTCGAACTGCTCGACGAGATCGAGACAACGGCCGTCACCGGTGTCGCTGCGACGTCGACGATGTGCGAGCCCACCAGTCCGAGCTGAGGGCACGCCGTCACAGGCCCGGGACCGTCGGCAGGGCGTCGGGCTCGAGCGACGGAGACGAGGTGCCCTCCCCCGGCAGCAGGTGGAGGTGGACACGTGTCCAGGCGACGCCGGCGACGGCGGCCGACGTCACCACCGACAGCACGGCGACGTACGCCCATCGGCTGTGCGCGACGGTGCTGACGACGAGCGGCATCATCATCGCCGAGTACGCAGCGGCGTAGAAGGCGCCCGTCATCGCCCCGCGCGACGCCGGCACCGTGAGCTGGTCGACGAACCGCAGCCCCGACGTCAGGGCAAGTCCCGCAGCGCCACCGAGCAGCGCGGCACCCGGAAACGTCAACGCCCACACGCCCGTCGCGAACGCCACCGTGCCGAGCAGGCAACCTCCTCCCCCGCAGGCGAACGCCATCGGCACGGCCCGCGCCGCACCGATACGGCCGACGAGCCGTTGCGCGGCGAACATCGCCACGGCGGTGATGCCCGACACGACACCCGTGACGAACACGGCGATCGACTCCATCGCCGGGCGCAGCAACACGGGGAACAGCCCGAACGAGAGCGAGGCGAAACCGAACACGCACACCGCCGTCGGCGCCACCACCGACCAGAAGACGCGCCGGGTGTGCGGCGGCACCCCGAGGCTTGGGCGGATCGGGTCGCGCCGCTGCCGCACCGATGCGGGCACGGTCTCGGGCACCGTGGTGAGCGCGAGCGAGCCGAGGATCACGATCGCGATGTGCACGACGTAGGACAGCCGCAGCGGCCACGGCGCCCACTGGCCGAGCATGCCGGACACGAACGGCCCGCCGCCGAAGCCTGCGCACAGCACGATGCTCGTGAGTCGTGACGGCCAGAGCGGGTCGTCGGACGGTTCGACCTCGGCGATCCACGCGCTGGCGACGACGAACACCGCCCCGGACACGGCGCCGAGCAGCAGGCGGGCCACGAAGAGGACGGCGAGGTGTTCGGCGCCGAC
>JACDGA010000198.1 GCA_013815505.1 Acidimicrobiia bacterium | reverse complement strand
ACGTGCTCGCCGGCCACGACCGCGACTGCACGGCCTGGATCTCGGCGAATCGTGACCCGTCGGCGCCTCCGGGCGCACGGGCCGGTCGCGAAGGTGGCCGCCGTCGCCGGCGTGGCGCCACCGCCGGGGTGCCGACGGCCGAGCTGAACGACCCGACCGGGCTGGTGTAGCGCCGTGCCGCGCGTCGTGTTCACCCCGTCGGGCATCGCAGGCATCGTGGACAGCGGAACGACAGTGCTCGCCGCAGCCCGCCAGCTCGGCGTCGACCTCGACACGGTGTGCGGTGGCCGCGGGATCTGCGGACGCTGCCAGGTCGTACCCTCGCCGGGCGTCCATGCCAAGTGGGGCATCGACGTTGCGCCCACCGCGCTGTCCCCTCCGGCGATGCTCGAGAACGACTATCGCGGTCACCGCCCGCTGCTCGACGGCAACCGGCTCGGTTGCTCGGCGACGATCGCCGGCGACGTCGTCGTCGACGTTCCGGCGGCGAGCCAAGTCCACCGCCAGGTCGTGCGCAAGTCGCTCGATCACGACCTCGCGTTCGAGGTCGACCCCGCGTTCCGGCTCTGGTATGTCGAGCTCGAGACGATCGCCGACGGCAGCGATGTCGGCGCGCTCCGTCGTTCGATGGTGGCGCAGCACGGTGTCGACATCGCCGGCGTCGCCCCGCGGCTTTTGGCGACGCTGCGGCACGTGATCGATGCCGGCTCGATGTCGGTCACGGTCGCCGTCGGGGACGACGACGTGGTCGTGGCGGTGTGGCCGGGCTACGTCGACACCGCGTACGGCATCGCGGTCGACGTCGGCTCGACCACCGTCGCCGCACACCTCTGCGACCTGACGTCGGGCGACGTCGTGGCGACGAGCGGGAGGATGAACCCGCAGATCCGCTTCGGTGAGGATCTGATGAGCCGCGTTTCCTACGTGATGATGAACCCGGGCGGCGACGCCGCGCTCACGTCGGTGATCCGTGTGGCCATCGACGAGCTCGCCGGCGAGCTGCTCGACGACGCCGGTGTGGCGCGAGACGCCGTGCTCGACCTCGTGCTCGTCGGCAATCCCGTTATGCATCACCTCGTGCTCGGTCTCGATCCGACGCCGCTCGGGCAGGCCCCGTTCACGCTCGCCACCGACGAGCCCGTGCGCTTGCGCGCCGTCGATCTCGACATCAACCTGCCCAACGCCGCTACCTACGTCGGACCGTGCATCGCCGGGCACGTCGGTGCCGATGCCGCGGCGGCGATCCTCGCCGAGGGGCCGCACCGCGGAGACGGAATGCAGTTGCTCGTCGACATCGGCACGAACGCCGAGATCGTCCTCGGCGACCGTCACCGTCAGTTCGCCGCCTCGAGCCCCACGGGCCCGGCGTTCGAGGGTGCCCAGATCTCGTCCGGCCAGCGCGCCACCACCGGCGCCGTCGAGCGCGTGCGCATCGACCCCGGCACGCTCGAACCACGGGTCAAGGTCATCGGCACGGACGAGTGGTCCGACGAGCGCGGCTTCGACACGGCCGTGCGTGCCGCCGGTGGGGTCACCGGCGTCTGCGGATCGGGGATCATCGACGCGATCGCCGAGATGGTGCGCGCCGGCATCATCGACGCCAAGGGCACGATCCGCGGCGAAGTCGCCTCGCGCTCGTCACGCATCGTCGCCGACGGGCGGACGTTCTCCTACGTGCTGTACGACGGGGCTGCGGTGGGTTCGTCCCGGTTGATGGTCACACAACAGGATGTGCGTGCCATCCAGCTCGCCAAGGCCGCGCTGCGGGCCGGGATCGAGCTGCTCGTCGAGCACGCCGGTCGGCCGGCCATCCACGACGTGCGGCTTGCCGGCGCGTTCGGCGCCCACGTCGATCCCGAGCGGGCGCTCGTCGTCGGACTCGTCCCGGGCGACGACCCGTCGATCGTCCGCTCCGTCGGCAACGCCGCGGGTCGCGGCGCCGTTCAGGCACTGCTTTCGAAGCGGGCACGCGCCGAGATGGAAGGTGCAGTCCGTCGCGTCGTCAAGATCGAGACGGCCACGGAGCCTCGCTTCCAAGAGCTGTTCGTCGCCGCGCTCGCGTTCGCCGGTGCGCCGGCGGCGTCCGACACCACAGCACCGCGACGCCGCCGTCGACGGAGCGTGCTGTGCGCCTGACGACACGCCCCGCCGCTTCCCGGCTGCGCCGCCCCGCGGCCGTGTTCGAGGCCGATCGGGAGGCGCACCTTCAACGTGCCCGCACGGTCGTGGCCCGTCTCTGCTACGAGATCGTGCCGGTCGGCGACGTCGCTCGAGTCGTCGACGAGCTCGACATCGCCCGGCGCGCCGAGTTCGTCGCCGACGCCCCGGTCACCGTGACGTGCTCGCCGACGAAGGGGCTCGGCGCGACGCTCGATCTCACCGCACGGCTGCTCGATCGCGGGCACCGGGCGATCCCGCACCTGTCGGCTCGATTGGTGGAGGGTCCCGAGCACGTCCGGTCGCTCGCTTCGTGGTTGCGCGACCACGGCGTCACCACCGTCTTCGTCGTCGGCGGCGACGCGCCAGACGCAGCCGGACCGTATCGCGACGGCCACTCGCTGCTCTGTGCACTGCTCGAACATGATCTCCCGGTTCGTGCCGTCGGGTTTCCCACCTACCCCGACGGCCACCCGTTCATCCCCGACGCAGTCCTGGCTGGCGCGCTGCTTGACAAGCAGGCGCTGATCGCCGAGGCCGGACTCGTCGCATGGACGACCACCCAGATGTGCCTCGACGCGACCCGGGTGCGCACGTGGCTCGCCGCAGCACGGCGGTCGGGACTGGAGATGCCCGTGCACCTCGGGATCCCCGGCGTCGTCGACCGGACGAAGCTGATGCGGCTCGGTGTGCGCATGGGCGTCGGCCAGTCGTTGCGCTACCTCCGCAAGAATCGCCGTGTGGTGACGTCGATGACGACGCCCGGTGGCTTCGATCCCTCTGGCCTCGTCACCCAACTGCCGCTCGGCGACGTCACGGGTCTGCACGCCTTCACGTTCAACGGCGTCGCCGCCACGTCGGCATGGCAGCACCGATTCGTCGACGAGGTTCGATGAGCCAGGCACCAGGGGTCGACGCGATCGTGATCGGGGCCGGGGTGATCGGCGCATCGGTGGCGCTCGAGCTCGCTCGCGGCGGCCGGTCGGTCGTGTGTGTCGACAAGGGTCCGGCGCCGGGTGCAGGATCCACCAGCTCGTCGTCGGCGATCATCCGCTTCAGCTACTCCACGCCCGACGCCGTCCTGACGGCATGGGAGGCCGGGGCGATGTGGCGCGACTGGGCGGGACACGTCGGGGCCGAGGACCCCGACGGTACGGCGCGATTCCTGCACACGGGCAACCTCGTCCTGTGCACGACGGGTTACGACGGCACGCCTGTGATGCGGCTGTGGGACGAGCTCGGCATCCCGTACGAGCGTTTCGATGCTGACGGGCTGCGTGCCCGGTTCCCCGGTCTCGACGTCGGGCGCTACTACCCGCCGAAGCGCACCGACGATCCGGCCTTCGCCGAGGATGCCGAGGGCGAGCTGACCGGCTTCTATCAGGGCGACGGCGGGTTCATCGACGACCCGATGCTGGCGGCGCACAACCTCGCGCACGCCGCCCGCCAGCACGGCGTCGACTTCCGGTTCCGCCGCGAGGTGACGTCGATCGACCAGCGCGACGGGCGGGTGGTCGGGGTGACGCTCGACGGTGGCGAGAGGGTCGCCTCGCCCGTGGTCGTCAACGTCGGTGGGCCGCACTCGTCGAAGCTCAACGAGATGGCCGGCGTCAGCGACGAGATGCGGATCCGCAGCCGTGCGCTGCGTCAGGAGGTGTTTGTCGCGCCCGCCCCGTCGGGGTTCGGGCTCGACGACGACGGGCCGCTGGTGGCCGATCTCGACGTCGGTCAGTACTTCCGGCCCCAGCCGGGCGGGATGCTGCTCGTCGGTGGCACCGAGCCGGAGTGCGATCCGCTGCACTGGATCGACGATCCCGACAGCTTCGACGAGCACACGACCGTCGAGGTGTGGGAGACGTACATGATGCGCCTCGCCCGGCGGCTGCCCGAGTTCGGTGTGCCGTCGCGCCCGACGGGGCTCGCCGCGATGTACGACGCCTCCGACGACTGGGTACCGATCTACGACCGATCGAGTGTCGGCGGATTCTTCATGGCGTGCGGGACGAGCGGCAACCAGTTCAAGAACGCACCGCTCGCCGGGCAGTTCATGCGGGCGCTCGTCGATGCCGAGGCGGCCGGGATCGACCACGACGCGGCGCCCGTGCACTTCACGGGCG
>JACDGA010000197.1 GCA_013815505.1 Acidimicrobiia bacterium | reverse complement strand
CGGGCGCCGACGATGCGGTACTTGCCAGGGTCGAGGCAGCGGGAGTACTCCTCGTCGGCCGGCATCCGGTCGGGGTGCGGATCGGCCCACGCCCTGAGCCCCGCAGCGGATGTCGCGAACGCGTCGTTGACCGTCGCGAGGAGCAACCCCTCGTCCACGGTCACGCGGGCCGGGCGAGCACCATCGTCCAGTAGCGCGTGCCGTCGGCGGACGTGGCGAGGCCGATCCCGATGTCGGTGAAGCGGCCGTTGAGGATGTT
The DNA here is from genome assembly GCA_013815505.1 of Acidimicrobiia bacterium. Lineage (GTDB taxonomy): Bacteria > Actinomycetota > Acidimicrobiia > Acidimicrobiales > Ilumatobacteraceae > JACDHN01. Next base: position 4,019 of record JACDGA010000197.1, on the reverse strand, counting down.
GGCGCGCTGGCCGGGGCTGTTCATCCAACCGCGCATCACGTCGTTCGCCGTGCGGTACCCGGCTGCGACGTTCTCGCCCCACGTCGAGTAGCGGTGTCCCTGACGTCGGATGCGGGTGCCGGGATCGGACCCGTCGGAGCCCTCGTGGCTCATTCGGTCGTTCCTGGCCTGGTCGCGCCGACGCCGAGCACAGCGGTCATTCCGTAGGCGCCGAGCTGGCGGGTGCAGCGTGCCCGCCAGCGCCCACGACGCGCGGGCTCGATGGTGGATCGCGGTTCAGCGGCGGTGTTCATCGGTCTCCGTCTCCGACCATAGCGAGGTGACGACACAGTGCCTTCCGTGCTCGACCTCAGCGATCGGCAGTCGGGAGGGGGATGACTCCCCGTGACCTGGCTTGCGTCGCCGGATTCGGCCTGCGCTCAGGTGGCCGACAGAACGTCGAGGATCTCGTCGCCGTAGCGCTCGAGCTTCGCCGGACCGATGCCGTCGCAGGCGACGAGCGCCTCGGGGGAGGTGGGTCTGGCGAGGGCGATTCCGCGCAGGTGCTTGTCGTTGACGACCACGTAGGCCGGCACGCCGTCGGCCTTCGACCGGGCGGTGCGCCACTCCCGCAGCGCCGACTCGGCCGTGGCGGCGTCGCCCCAGAGCTCGTCGGGCGGGGCGAGCGGGGCGCGACGTCCGTCGTGCTCGACGCGCTCGCCGAAGCGCACGGTGAGCGTGCCACCCGAGGCGAGACGCACCCGGGCGCTGCGCCCGTCGACGGAATCGACCGTGCCGACGTAGCCGCCGAGCACCTTGATCTCGAGCCCGAGCGCAGCGGCGATGCCGTCGACGGCCGGCTTCGGTTTCGCCCCGGGCGAGCTGCGACCAGACGCGCTCGACGCAGGCGTGGCGCTGGCGGCGGCGCTTCGGCGTGCCGGCTCGGTGGCCGTGCCCGCCAGCTCGCCGAGGAACGGCGAGGACCGCGTGCGGTCGGCCAGCACGACCGCGCGGTGACGGGCGCGGGTGATGGCGACGTGGAACACGCGGCGCTCCTCCTCGACGTCCTCGGCCAGACGGTGCGGCAGCACGCCATCGCTCACGCCGAAGACGAGCACACGATCCCACTCCCGACCTTTCACCCGATGGATCGTCGACAGCGTGACCCCCTCGGCGTCGGATTCGCGTGTGAACGCCGCCCGCAGCCACGGCTCGAAGCCGCCGGGATCGGGATGGAGGTCGGCGACGCCGAGGAGACCCTCGAGGTCGTCGAGGTGGCTCGAGCCCTGGCCGCCACCAGTGCGGTCGAGCAGACCCATCGCCGAGCCGAGACCGACATCGTCGCGCACGACCTCGAGGATCTCGCGCGTGGTGCCGGCACGACCGGCGTCGCCGACGACGCGGAGGTCGTCAGCGAGTCGCAGCACTTTCGCCGCGTCCTTCTCGGGCACCTGCTCGGCGACGTCGCGGAGGCGCTCGACGCTCCACGACGAGCGGCGAGAGAGCCGGTCGGGAAACCACTGTGGGAGCCCCCTCGTGGGGCGGCGGAGGACCTCGACGATGTCGCCAGGGTCGATGGACGAGCCGGACGTGGCGATGCGCAGGTAGGCCAGCGCGGCGCGCATGCCCGTGCGTGAGAGCACGTCGGGCGTCAGCACGGACGACATCGCGATGCCGGCCTCGTGGAGTGCGACGTGCGGTGCGAGCAGCAGCGAGTTGACGCGGGCGAGCACGGCGACCGATGGCGACGACACGCCGGATTCGCCGAGCCACCCCTTGAGCACGTCGACGGCGACAGTTGCCGCCTCGTCATTGCCGTGCTCGACGACGCGCAGCGAGTCGGTGGTTCGGTCGTTGTCGGGCCCTGCCGTGATGTCCTTGCCGACGCGGCGACGGTTGTAGCCGAGCAGCGTCGCCGCGCCCTCGACGACCTCGGTGGGGCAGCGATAGTTGACCGTGAGCGGGTGGGCGGCGGCGCCGGGGAAGAGCGTGTCGTAGTCGATGAGGAAGCCCGGATCGGCTCCTGCGTGGCCGTAGATGCACTGGTCGTCGTCACCGACGCCGAACACGTCGAGTGCCGGCATCGCCAGCAGCCGCAGCAGCAGCACGTGCGCCGGCGTGAGGTCTTGGAACTCGTCGACGAGCAGGTGGCGGCACGATGCCTGCATCCGCCGCCGGAAGGCGCCATCGGTGAGCAGCGCCTCGACGGCGGCGTAGATCTGCTCGTCGAAGTCGACGGCACCACGTTCGGCGAGGTGCGCGCGGTAGAGGGGGAACAGCTCGGCGAGGCCCGGCACGTCGTCGCGCGACTCCTCGACGACGTCGGGATCGGTGAGCCCGAGACGGATCGCAGTGAGCCCCTCGAGATACGGGCCGATGGGATCGGTGTTTGCCCTGCGCTGGCGCCGACCGGGGAGGTGGTCGTCGACGACGGCGCGGACGTCGCGCTCGGCGAGCACGGGCGGGTTGGCGCCGCGATGCTCGCTGAGGACCCACAACCCGAGCGAGTTGAGCGTGCGCACCCGCGGCGAGAACTCGGTGGTGCGCGCCAACATCTCGAGCTGTGCCTGCTTGTTGTAGGCAACGGCCAGCACGCCCGCTCGCTCGTAGCCGCGGTCGACCTGGAGGTGCCGGAGCCGCTCGGTGAGCACCCGCGTCTTGCCCGATCCGGCAGGGGCGATGACGCGCGCCGGACCGGCGAGGTGGGCGACGGCGGCGAGCTGATCGGGTGCGAGTGCCGCCGACGGCGCGACGGGACCCGGCGAGACCGCCGGCGATCCTGCCTCGACCGATTCGTAGGACACGACCTCGAGTCCTGCGGTGTCGTCGGTCGACCACGGTCGCCGTGGCCCGCCGTCGATCCACACCGTGTCGCCGTCGACGAGCGAGGGGTCGGCGCGCTGTGCCTTGACGCCCCACCACCACACGAGCTCGTCGCCGCGAGCGTCGTATGTGTTGTTCCACACGAGGAAGTGGAGACGATCGAACCACGGCTCGGCTCCCGGGTCGAGACGCCACGGCTCGACGTCGAACGACGGGGGCTCTCGGAACGCCGCGGGGTCGACGCGCAGCTCGACGACGAGCGGTGACCGAGCTGTCCAGGCCTCGTGCAGCCGTGTGACAGCGGCCGCCGGTTCGGCGAGGACGGCGTCGTCGATGACGACGACCGGCGCGTCGTGCCACGGGCCCGGCACGGAGGCGTCAGCCTCGACGAGCACGCCGCGCCCGAGCAGAGGTGGTCCCGGCGCCGTCACTCCCGTCACGCTACGCCTCGCCTGTGACAGCTCGCTCCGTTCCGCGCGTGGACTCAGGGTCAGGCGGTGGCGTCGAGGTGGGCGAGCACCTTCGTCGGGCGGAGGCGCACGAGCAACTCGCCGGGCACGGCAGGAGCGATGGCACGGCCGGTCGCCGACTCTGCACCCGTGTTGAACACCAGTTCGTCGGCGCGGCCCGTGCGTGTCGCAGTCAGGGCTTGCGAGACGAACCGTCGTCGCGGGCGACCTTGTCGACGGCGTCCTTGGCCTTGCCCGCCGCCTGCTCGATCTTGGCAGCCTGCTTCGGGAGCCGCTTCTCTGCGACCTTCGATGCTTTGTCGATCCCGCTCTTGACCTGGGCCTCGCGACCTTTCAGCAGTCCCCTCACCCTGTCCATCAGTCCCATGTCGTTGCCGTCCTTCCCGTGGCCTCGCCACGACACACGCGATCGGGCCCATCCGGCACGATCACCCGGCCGCAGACTAGGCGCTCCGCCATCCCGATGACCTCGTCGCCGCCCTGACGCCGACGTCGCTCTCCGCCCACCCGCCGTTCCACCGACAGCCTCTCTCGCCCGTGTCCGCGAAAACACGCGACGCCGGCAGAGCCCGCTGACATGGGTGTGTACGGGCCTGGGCGCGGGGTCAGGTGGTGCGGCGGTCGCGGCGGTCGCGGCTGGCGGACACGGCGACCTGGATCAGCGCGATCAGGGCGCACACGAGGGCGATCGTCACGCCGCCCACCGTGGCCGCGTGCGGCAACAGATCGTTGCCCTCTGCTCGGACG
>JACDGA010000196.1 GCA_013815505.1 Acidimicrobiia bacterium | reverse complement strand
GACGTCGTGAAGGCGGCGGGCGAGGTGCTGGAGCCCGAGCAGGTCGCCGACGTCGTCGCCAACGCCATCGCCGACGAGCGATTCCTCGTCCTCCCGCACCCCGAGGTCCAGAAGTACCTCGAGCTCAAGACGTCGCAACCCGACCGGTGGCTGGCAGGGATGCGCCGCCTGCAGTCGAGCATCCTCGGGCCCCAAACCGCCCCCTGAACCTGTCTGAGCCCACGGATATGGTGCGGGTCATGACGCAACGCAGCGAGGACTCCGACACCGCCACCCGCCACTCGGGCATCGCCACTCGGCTCCTCGACGGTCGCACATGGGTCAGCGCACCGGTCGTCGCGCCCGACGGTTCGCAGGTGGCGTTCGTCGTGTCGACGATCGATCTCGAGGGCAACACCACCGTCAAACGGATCTGGCTCGAGCGTTCCGACGGCGCCGTTGCCCCACTCACCGCCGGTCCCGACGACGGCTCGCCGAGGTTCTCGCCCGACGGCCGGGCGCTCGCCTTCACGTCGAAGCGGTCGGAGAAGAAGGGCGAGACGACGCTGCACGTGCTGCCGGTCGACGGCCCCGGCGAGGTGCGCACCGTCTGCGCGATGCCCGACGGGGTGAGCGAGGTTCGCTGGTCACCCGACGGATCGTGGTTGGCGTTCACGAGCAGAACCCAGGACGAGCGTTACAAGGAGGACGACGACAGTTCGCGCTCGCCGCGCAAGGTCGAGCGATTCTTCTCCCGCCTCAACGGCGAGAACTGGGTGTTCGACCGACCCCAGCACGTGTACGTCGTGTCGTCCTCCGGGTCTGGCACGCCGCGCAACCTCACACCGGGCGAGTTCCAGCACAGCGGCATCTCCTGGCTCCCCGACTCGTCAGCCGTCGTCACGTCGGGCGCCCGGCACGACACGTGGGATCTCGACCTCGCCACCGACCTCTTCCTCGTCACCCTCGACGGCGAGATCACCGAGATCACCCACCAGACGGGCCGCTACGAATCGCCGGTCGTGTCGCCCGACGGCACCAAGGTCGCGTTCGTCGGTGAGCGTCACCTCGACCTCGATCCCCAGAACGCCCACGTCGGCGTCGTCGACCTGCCCGCCGGGGGCGAGCCACGCTGGATCAGCGACGCGCTCGACCGCACGTTCTGGACGATGTCGTGCACGCAGGCACCGGTCTGGCAGGACGACGACACCGTGCTGGCCGTCGCCGAGGACCGTGGCGAGACCCACCTCTACCTCTTGCGCGCCGACGTCGGCGCCGCACCAGATGCACTCACCAAGGGCCCGATCACCGTGCTGGGCTACGACACGGCTGGCGGTACGACACGCATTGCGACCGCCGCCGTCGACCATCCCGGCGAGCTCGCCTCGCTGGAGAGCGACATCACGTCGCTGACGACACGCGCCAACGGCTGGGAGCGGTTCGCCGTGCCGACCACCGACGGCACGAACGAGATCGACGCCTGGATCATGCGGCCCGTCGACTTCGACGAGAACGAGACGTACCCGGTGCTGCTCAACGTGCACGGTGGACCGCACACGCAGTACGGCGAGACGTTCTTCGACGAGGCGCAGATGCAGGCGGCCGCCGGCTTCGTCGTGCTGATGTCGAACCCCCGCGGCGGCAGCGGGCGCGAGGAGACCTGGGGTCAGGCGATCATGGGCGAGCGTCATCCCGTCCGTCCCGGCACCGGCTGGGGATCGGTCGACGTCGACGACGTCCTCGCCGTGCTCGATCACGCCCTCGCCGCGTACTCGTTCTGCGACGGCGACCGGGTCGGCATGCTCGGTGGGAGCTACGGCGGCTACATGGCGACGTGGCTGGCGAGCCACCACGGCGAACGGTTCAAGGGCATCTGCTCGGAGCGGGCGGCGAGCAACCTCGTGTCGATGGAGTGGTGCAGCGACATCGCCACGGCGTTCAAGGGTGTCCACGGCATGACGTTCGTCGAGGACGACGACGCCTACCGCAGCATCTCGCCCTCATCGTACGCCAAGGACATCCACGTGCCGATGCTGATCCTCCACTCCGAGGAGGACTGGCGATGTCCGATCGGCCAGGCCGAGGAGCTGTGGGTGACGCTGCGGTTGCTGCAGCGCGACGTGACCTTCTACCGGTTCCCCGGCGAGAACCACGAGCTGTCACGGTCGGGTTCGCCCGTGCACCGTCGCCAGCGTGCCGAGATCATCCTCGACTGGTTCAGCGACAGGCTCGCACCGTCGGCGTCCACCGGCAACGGTTGATCTACGACCATGCTCGCCCGGCGCCGCAACGACGCACCCGGCGACGACCGTCAGCATCCCAGCCACGTCACGGCCCGAGCGGATGGCCGACAACGCCGCAGCGGGCGACGCACCGTGGTTCGGCGCGGAGGAAAGGAGCTCGTCGAGCGGTCGACTCGCTGAGCACTCCAACTCGGCCTTCGGCGGCACGACGCCCGTCGACGGCCACCGTTCCTAGAGTTGCGGCCATGGACGTCGATGCCGTGCACGCGGTCGCGAGCGAGCTGCGTGGTCAGCTCGCCGTCGCGCCGCTGTCGCTCGATCTGCCCGGTGTCGATCAGGCACGAACCATCGCCGCCGACGGCGTGCGCCAGCTCGACGACTACGTGCTCCCCCGGTTGGCGAACCTCGACGCGCCGGCGCTCGCCGTGGTCGGTGGCTCCACCGGGGCGGGAAAGTCGACGCTCGTCAACAGCCTGCTGCGTTCGAACGTGACTCGGCCCGGCGTGCTACGCCCCACGACTCGGGCGCCAGTGCTCGTGTGCCGGCCCGAGGACATCGATTGGTTCGACGACGATCGCGTGCTACCGGGCCTCGCCCGGGTGTCCGGCGAGGCGCACGGCACCGCCGAGATCTCGCTGGCGACGTCGCCGGCGCTCCCACCCAGGCTCGCCCTCGTCGACGCACCCGACATCGACTCCGTCGTCGACTCCAACCGGGCGATGGCGTCGCAACTGCTCGACGCTGCCGACCTGTGGGTGTTCGTCACGACGGCCTCCCGCTACGCCGACGCTGTGCCGTGGGAGTTCCTGCAGCGCGCCGCACAACGAGGCGTCGTGCTCGGCATCGTCGTCAACCGCCTCCCCCCGGCGGCCGGCGAGGTCGTCGATCACCTCCGCGAGATGCTCGCCGAACACGGCCTCGACGGCACGCCCGTGTTCGCCGTCGACGAGCAGCCACTGACCGACGAGTGGATCGCCGACGACGCCGTTCGCCCGCTGCGCAAGTGGCTCGGTGCGCTCGTCGACGACCAGGCGTCGCGAGCCGAGATCGTGCGCCGCACGCTGACGGGGACCGTTGCCGACCTCGCCGTCCGCGCCGACTCCGTGGCGGTCGCCGTCGAGTCGCAGCACGAAGCACTCGCCCACCTCGGCACGATCGCCCACGAAACGTTCGATGCGGCGCACGAGCGATTGATCGCCGAGGTCGGCGAGGGCGCCGTGATGCGTGGCGAGGTGCTCGCCAGGTGGCAGGACGTCGTCGGCACCGGAGAGTTGCTGCGCCAGCTGCAGTCGACGATCGGACGCTGGCGCGACCGGGTGGCGTCGGCACTGACGGGCCGGACGACGGGCACCGAACGGTTGCAGGACGCGATCGAGCACAGCGTCGACGTGCTCGTGCGAGCCCACGCCGCCACCGCCGCCGAGCGCGTCGCCGCCTCCTGGCGAGCCCATCCTGCCGGCGCCGCGCTCGTGGCGACGGCGCCCGAGCCGCTCGACCGGCCGTCACCGCAGCTGTCCGAAGGCACCGAGCGACTCGTGCGCGACTGGCAGGGCTCGTTGCTGGAGATGCTTCGCGTCGAAGGTGCCTCGAAGCGCACGACGGCCAAGGCGCTCTCGTACGGCGTCAACGGCGTCGGCCTCGTGGCGATGGTGGGCGTCTTCGCCCACACGGGCGGTCTCACCGGCGCCGAGGTGGCTATTGCCGGCGGCACCAGCGTCGCCGGCCAGAAGGTGCTCGAGGCCGTGCTCGGCGATCAGGCGGTGCGCAGCCTCAGCCTGCGAGCTCGCGACGACCTGTACGTACGTACTGGTGAGCTGTTCGCAGCAGAGGTGCGCCGCTACCTCGAACTGTTGGAGACCGTGCCCGGAACGGCGCACGATGCCGCCGCTGCGCTGCGCGACACCGCCGCTCGCCTGGCGCAGCTGGTCCGCCGATGAGCACGCGATCCGACCGAGCGTCCGCAAGGGCGATCGACGACCTCGACGGGCGATTGCAGGCGCTCGAGGAACTCGTCACGGTCGGCGAGGGACGCCTGCCAACTGACACGCACAGCCGGGCGGCAGCGACGTCCAGGAACGCTCGCGCACGGCTC
>JACDGA010000195.1 GCA_013815505.1 Acidimicrobiia bacterium | reverse complement strand
AACAGACACGTCAGCGCCCAGACGCCGCGGTCAGACTTGTCCTCCGATCGTCCCGCCCACGGTACGCGGCTGTTGCGCACCAGACCGACGTACTCCGGACGCGGCTCGATGGCGCACCAGCCCACAGGCTCGCCATCGAGGTAGCCGACGAGGCCACTGGTCGTGTCGGACTCAGGGTGGCCACAGTCGGTCTGTTCGCGTAGCCGGTGGGCGCGCTCCTCGACAGGGAACGACGTGAACGACTCTCCCGTCTGGAGCTTGTACCGCTGGCACTGACACCTCGAGCCCTGACCTCGCGCCCCGAAAACCGTCTGGAGATCCTCACAGGTGGCCTCGTTCGCCGGCACGATGCGAATCGAAGAGTGCGCGATCGTCACGAGATGAGCCTGCAGCCCTGCAGCTCGCCTGGCAACCCCGCTCGCGTGGCCCGGATCAAGGTTGCAGCGTGGTTGCGCCTTCGGGAGTCACGGCCCTGGTTGGTCGACAGTGAATTCGTGCCAGCGGATGTCCATCCGTTCGTGGACCGGGAATGTCCAGGCTTGGAGGCCAGGGACGCCGTTGCCGAGCGGTTCGTCGTCGGTGGCCTGCAGCACGTCCGTGCCGTTCAGAGTCAACGACAGTTGGGCGTCGCCGTCGGCATCGTCCACACAGGCGGCTTCGATCACGAGCGGCTCTCCGTCGGGCAGGCTGACGTCGTCGGTTTCGGCCAAGACGTCGAGGTTGCCCTCAAGGTCGGCGTGGCGGATGGCGGCGAAGCCGTCGCGAGCGACGAACTCGTACCACTGCCACTCGGCGTCGGTGTCGGGTGTCTCGCGGCAGAACACGCCGATCACCCCGCCGCCAGCCAGGATTGTCGCCTCTGCGCGCACCACCACGTCGCGCATGTCGAGCTCACCGCGGTCGTACTGGTCGCCGAGCACCGCTGGTAGCTGGTGGGCGACACTTCCCCTGAAATCCCACACCTGATCGCCGTCGGCAAAGGCCGTTGAACCGAACTGCGGGTCATCGATGACGCCCCAGCCGTTGCGGTCGTCGTCGAACGAGTCATTGAAGAGTGCGTCGCCGAGTTGGGAATCGGATTTGGTCACCGTGTCGGGAACCGTTGAGACCGTGGTCGGTGCCGGCGTCGACGCGGCTGGCGTCGTGCCTCCGCCCGCGTCAGCGTTCTCGTCGTCGTCCCCGCAGCCCGCCGCGCCCAAAGCACCGACGAGAAGCAGCGCGGTCAAATTTTCCATCCGCATGATGCCTCCGTTCTCGTGGTGTCGACGATACGCAGCGGCGTGCTGCGCTGTCATCGGAGCCAGCCCGGCGCGTCGCGTAGGGCCAGCCCTCTAGTCAGGTGGCTCTGGCGGGACGAAGATGTGCCGATGGGGCGGCGCACGGTTCTCATCGTTGACGACCAGTCCGAGTTCCGGTTGCTCGCCCGAGAGTTGCTGGAGACGGACGGTTTCATCGTCGTCGGCGAGGCCGGCGATGCGCAGGCTGCGCTCCGGGCGGCGCGCGACCTGCGGCCCGATCTGGTTCTGTTGGACGTGCGTCTGCCCGACGGAAGCGGTGTGGACGTCGCCCGCACGATGCGAGCCTGGAAGGCACCGCCGGTGGTGGTGCTGACCTCGACCGCCGATTACACGGACGAAGCCCGTCATTGTGGCGCCACCGGCTTCATCCCGAAGGGTCTCCTCAGCGGCCCTATCCTGCGGGCCACGCTCGAGGCCCCGTGAAGCCGACCGCGCGGCTGCCTTGGCTGCTCGTGCCCGCTGCGATCACCTGGGCGTGGCTCGCCACCCGGCAACAACAGCGAGCCGATCGGCCATGGACCTTCCTCGTTTCGGACGTTGTCCCCGGGTTGGTGCTGATCGCGGCGGGTCTGACCATCTGGTCGCGCCGCCCACAGAACCGGTGCTGGTGGCTGCTCGTCGCCGCCGGCTTCGCGTGGTACGTCGGCGACTTCTTGCAGTCGACCAACGATGATGTCGTGCTCGGCGCGTTCGCGTTCGGGGGTTGGTACGGCCTGTTCGTCGGCTGGGCGGTTCTCGCTTTCCCGAACGGGCGACTGCAGCATCGGCACGACAGGGTGTTGGTCGTCACGCTGTTCGCCTTGCTGGCAGGCCGTTCCGTCTCCCGGTTGTTTCTCCACGTTCCGCCCGACGTCGCCGGGTACGGCGTGCAGAACCGTTTCCTCCCGATCACGGACGACCGCTGGTGGCGGATGGTTGAGGGTGTGTTCGCCCGGGCTTACGTGGCCGCAATGGTCGGCGTATTGATGAGCGTCGCCCACCGCTGGATCCGATCGAGCCGACCTGGTCGGCGGATGCTGTCGGCAGCGCTGTTCGCGGCCACCGCGCTGGCGGCCGCTGTTGCGTACGAGTACGCGACCGGATGGAACGCCGAGCTTCCCGGAGCCACCGGGTTGCGCATCTTCTACGTCGTGTGGTGGGCGTACGCCGCCATGGCCTTCGCGCTCGCTGTCGGGCTGCTTCGCGTAAGACGGACCCGATCGGCGGTCGTCGACCTCGTCGCCGAGCTCGGCCACGACGCGCCGCCGGCTCGGCTGGGCGACGCCCTGGCTCGCGCTCTGGGCGACGCCAGCCTCACACTCCTGCCGTGGTCGGCGGCGGCCGGTAGGTACGTGGACGACCGTGCTCGTCCCGTCGAGCTGCCCGTTGACCAGCCCAACCGCGCCGTCACGCGCATCGAACGACGCGGCGAGCCGATCGCCGCGCTCGTCCACGACATCGCGCTGCGAGAGGATCCCGGGTTGATCAACGCCGTCGTCGCCGCGGTACGACTGACGATCGACAACGAGCAGCTGCAGGCCGAGATCGAAACCCAGCTGGCCGAGGTCGCCGCGTCGCGGGCGCGGATCGTCGCCGCCGGTGATGCCGAGCGCAGGCGCATCGAGCGCGACCTGCACGACGGGGCGCAGCAGCGCCTGGTCACGATCGCGCTGGCCCTGCGGCTGGCCGAGACGCGCCTGGACGGCGACGCCAGTCCGGGAGTCCGAGGGGTCCTGTCGCAGGCGGTGAAGGATCTCAGCGAAGCCATCGTCGAGCTGCGCGACCTCGCCCGCGGCATTCATCCGGCGATCCTCAGCGAGTCAGGGCTCTGTGCCGCGCTCGAGTCCCTCGTCGGCCGATCACCGCTGCCGGTGCGGCTCGACATCGTCTTGCCCGATGAACCGCCGAGCGCGATCGCCGCAGCCGCCTACTTCGCCGTGTCGGAAGCGCTCACCAACGTCGTCAAGCACGCCAACGCTGACGACGTGACGGTGCGCGTCATCGCCAACGACGCCGTGATCCGCATCGAGGTCACCGATGACGGAGACGGCGGCGCCGACACGCATGCCGGAAGCGGACTCCGGGGCGTCGCCGACCGAGTCGCCTCCGTCGGCGGCACGCTTCGCCTCCACAGCCCGGCCGCAAGCGGCACACGCGTCGAAGTCGAACTGCCGTGCGTGTCGCCGTAGCCGAGGATCATGCGCTCCTACGCGCCGGACTCGTCGAACTCCTTACCGCGGCTGGTTTCGATGTCGTCGGCCAAGCCGGTGACGCCCAAGAACTACTCGAACTCGTACGCCGCGCTACCCCCGACGTCGTTGTCCTCGACATCCGGATGCCACCCACGCACACCGTCGAAGGGCTGCAGGCGGCCCGGGCGATCCGCGATGAGCACGGCGCCGCGATCGGGATCGTCCTGCTCTCCCAGTTCGTCGAGACCCGCCACGCTGTCGACCTGCTCGCCGACGGAGCCGGCGGCCTCGGCTACCTGCTCAAGGACCGCATCCTCGACCCGGCCGAGTTGACCGACGCCATCCGCAGGGTCGGCAACGGTGGATCGGCCATCGATCCGATCGTCATCGAGCAGCTGCTCAAACGCCGACAGACCGACAGCCCGCTTGCTGCGCTCACCGACCGCGAACGCGAAGTGCTCGCAGGAATGGCCGAAGGCCGATCGAACCAATCCATAGCTGCCAAGCTGCACATCAGCGACAAGACCGTCGAGGCGTGCACCGGCCGCATCTTCACCAAGCTCGGGCTCGAACCCGGACCCGACGACCATCGGCGCATCCGTGCCGTGCTCACCTACCTACATGCCACGACCAATCACTGAGCCGAAGTTCGTTATTGCCGCTGACCTACCGCGTCCGCCGGTCGCTGCCCTCGGCCAGACGGAGCCCCAACTGGTCAGCCTCAGTGCTCAGATTGATCGCTACGAGTCATAGCGGGCGGCAGGCGTGCCAGGCGGACTGATCGGCGCGTCGCCTGACAGCCACAGCAGAACTTCACCTTCGAGGCCATCGGGATCCTTGAAGAAGACGCTGTGC